>NZ_JBANFK010000019.1:0-74708 GCF_037861105.1 Rhizorhabdus argentea | reverse complement strand
GCCGAGATCGACGTGGAGCTGTGCGCCGCTCCGAACGGGTCATATTCGCTCTCGGAGCGCTTGGTGAAGCCCGACAGGCCGCCAGGCTGGCGCAGGGTGCGGATACGGTCGCGCCGGCCGGTCAGGATCTTGTGCGGATAGGCCTGGTGGCTGACGTCCCAGATCAGCACGTCGCGCGGCGTATCGAAAACGTAGTGGAGCGCGACCGTCAGCTCGACGACGCCCAGTCCGGCACCGAGGTGGCCGCCGGTGACCGAGACCGCCGAGATCATCTCGGCGCGCAACTCGTCAGCCAACTGGCGGAGCTGGCCGGGCTTGAAGTCGCGTAATTCCGTCGGCCCGCTGGCGATGTCGAGCAGCGGAGTTTCGGGGCGCCCGGTCATACGCTGTCGCATCCCAGCCAAAGACCCCTGTGCAAACCGAGCGTGTGGGGCGCCCGCGAGCAAAATCCAAACATGAACGACAACATGTTAGCTGTCACAGCCTCCCAGCAGGATCTATTAGTACCCAGTCGGCCTCGAGCTGACGACCCCCAATGTGTCGCACATGCCACAAGTTGAACAAGGTCTGGTACGTTCCTGCCGATAGACGGCACGCGGGCGGCGATCCCGCAGCAGCACAACAGGCCGCACACGGATTTTGGAGCAGTCCCCGACGTCCAGTGGAAAAGGCTGGAGAGCCTGCGCAAGGTCATTCAGGCTTTCGCCTGAGCCGGATCGTGCAGCTGCCCTCGCTCGCCAAGGCCATCGTTCTGCCTTGTCGAGCAGAAAACCATCGACACCTTCGGCCATGAAGCGTTCCAGTCGGCGCCACACGCCACACGCCACTAGCTGCCAGCAGCTCAGTCAGTACCAGGGTAAAGCGCTATAGCTCGCTGCGCTGTCTCGCAGTCGTGGGTGAGAATGTCGGTTAGCTCCATTCGAGCCGTCGGCACCCAATTGAGATATTAGCCGACTATCTTTGAGGTCGCGCCGGTCAGCATGCCGTGAAGGTGGGGGACTATGAACCAACTCATCAACAGCCTCAGGTACCGCCGCACCAATCGGGTGCCAGTCAGCCGGGAGCAAGCTCTTAAGCTCTTCGAGTTCGGCCGTCATTACGGATGATAGAACCATGGCCTTGACGCCACGCTTACAGTCCAACGATCCGCGTCGGCCCGATTGTCGGCAGCACAGTCTGTGTCCTGGCACCCAAGGCACCTTTGCGCCGCCGCGGCGTCAGACAGGTTTTCCTCGCGATATATCCACAGTAGCTTCTTATGGCTGGTCGAGCGCAGCATCACGCCACGATCGAAAGCAAAGTCGAAGATCACTATGACAGAGCCCTCTGCAGGAAAAGCGGCAAGACAAAAAAATTATTCACCGAGTCAAGTATCTGGGTCACATCGTTACGGCCGTATCGATACCCACACGCCATGTTCCCCATTCGGCCCTGCAACTATTTTTTATTGACTCAATCAGCGAGGTCCCAGTGCTTAATCGAATCTCGTTTCATGTTCTTCTAACATAAAAATTTCGGTTCTTTCTCTGTCAAGAAATTTAAGTTCATCTTCTATGAAGATGCTCATTATTTCGTCGGATTCGAAAAATCCAAGAAATACTTCAAAGTCGCGTTTTGATCTGAACCACATCTCCATGGCGACGTCGTGGGACGCCCGTGCAGCTTCTCCGCGCTCCGACGGCACCAAGCCGGCTAACGGATGTAAGTATCGCCGAATATATTTTACCGGCCGAAAACCTTTTTCCGTCCAAAGATTAGTCCCTAACTCGCAATGAACGTTCTCATAATGGCGGATCAAGTCTTCCATGCTCGTTCCAACTTTGCGCTTCATAAGCCACATAACTTTAAACATAATCTCCCCTTTCATCGCTCCAGCATGTTCGGTCCAGGACGTCTGGTGCGTTATCGCGATTTCTGGTGACTGAGGGACATACCGCCCCGATCTGACTCGTGCCAGCCGATCAGCATCATTTTTGGTGGGGCCGGACGATCTCGCTGCGCAGTCCGAACGCTGTATGTCTGCAACCCGGCCTCCTGCGTACAACAATGGTCGGTCGATCCTCTTCCCCACCGGTTCGGCGCGCGCCGTGGAAGAATAAGATGGGCTGCTCCAGGAGACCATCGCGGGGGCTGAGAGCATTTCCGATCGCTCCTCGCCGCCGGGTGGCTTTATGCCGAACCAGAGCGCATAGAGCAGGCAAGAACAGCAAGGTCAGGATTGTCCCCCCCCCCCCCCCCAAGGTACCGCCGATGAGGGTGACGGCCACCACTCCCCAGAAGACGGAACTGATTAACGGCACAAAGGCGAGCACCGCGGCGAGCGCCGTGAGGATCACCGGCCGTGAGCGCTGGACCGTCGCTTCGACCACTGCTTCGAAGAGGTTGAGACCTGCGCGTTCATTGTCGTGGATCTGTCCGATGAGGATGAGCGTGTTGCGCATCAATATGCCGGATGCCGGCGAGTGCGATCAACCCAAGAATGGCGTTGAACCCGAACGGCTGGCCCGTCACCAACAGCGTGGGGACGACGCCGATCAGGCCGAGCGGGGCGGTCAGCAGGACGATCCACATAGCTGACAGGCTGCGGACTTGCAGGATGATGACCACCATCATGAGGACGATCATGATCGGGAAGATGGGTGCGAGCGCGGCATTTGCCTTGCCGGCTTCCTCGATCGAACCCGCCATGTCGATGCGTGAAGTCGATCGTGATGTCGGAGTCCTTGATGGTGAGGGTGAGGGTGACCTTGACCTTGACCTTGATCGGATCCTCGGAAAAGCCGTCGGTATCCGCGAAATCTCGGCTTCGTAGACGCCGTCCGGAATTTCCTCGATCGCCTTGCGGGCGGCTAGGTGTTGCGGAGCTGTTCGTCCGTGGTGCCCACGGGAGTTGCCCATGGACATTGAGGAGCGAGCGGAATTGGTGAGGCGACTATTTTCGCTGATGACAGCGAAGCTGCATGATCTTCAAGATCAGCTCCGACGGCACGGCCAGCTTGTCATGCCCGGCGATGAAACTCGGCACGGCGCGACCACGATCGACGCTGAAAAACTCCTCGGCGATCCAAGGTCCTCAGTCTCGGGCACGGCGAACACGTTCAGCGGCGCGCGCGGCGACAAAACCGCTCGTCGCGGGAGCCGCTCGAGAAGCTGAAACTCGTCTCCACTAGATGCGGGCACCGACGACAGGAAATCCGGCAATCGCTTCATGTTCGAAATCGGCGCGTATCCACCAGAGCAGTAACAGGCTGACGCCGCTGAGGGTCGCGCAGACGATCGCGAGTCCGCCGCTCAAGCCGGTTGATCGGACCATGTCGCCGACCATCGGGACCAGGACGGGAACCGCGCCTGCGCCCAATAACGTGATTCCCATGTACAGCAACGCCACAAAGGTAGCCCTCATCCGAGCGGGCGCGACCTCCTGCATGGAGACCACGATGTTCGTGGTGCCACCCAGCGCGGCGGCCAAACCCAATCCGATGAACGCCAGCCGAAGCAGGGGGGCGAACAGCATCGGGCCGATGGCCAACGAGAAAAAGGCTATCGCCATACACGCCAAGCAGACCAGAATGACGGCATCCATGCGTCCCCGGGCTTTCAGGCGGGCAGTGATCCAGGGCGCTCCCATCACTCCCATCACGCTCGCAACCAAGTTGACCGGACCCAGCGCCGATCCGGCCTGTACCGCAGACCAGCCAAAATCCCGCATAAGCGATTCGATCGTCCAGTAATTGAGCGCGTAGCAGCATCCTCCGCTGAATGAGCAGGCGAAAAAAAGACCAGAATACAGTTTTTTGCGCGATGCGATCTGGCGTATGACATCCCCTTTGACCAACGCATGCGCGCCAGGCTCGCTCGTCCGCTGTGGCTCGCGCGCCGTCAGCAAAAAAATGATGGCCAAAGCCAGTGACGGCAAGCCCACCGCAAAAAGCACAAGTTGCCAAATCTGCATGTCGCCGTGAAGGCCGCCAGCCTTCATCGCTTCTATGCCCGAAATGACAAGAGCGCCGCCGGAAAACGCCAATGGCGGACCAAGCAGGCCAGCGGACGTGTACAGGCTGGCAGCCAGACAGCGCTTATCACGCGGGAAAAGATCTCCGATCATCGAATGTGCGGCTGGCGTCAGCACCGCCTCGCCGGCGGCGAGACCCAGTCGGAACAGGACCAGCATGACGTAGCTGCCGGCGAAGCCCGATGCGAGCGTGCAAAGGCACCAGATGATCGCCCCTGTGGCGATCAGCGTTTTGCGGTTGCCTCGATCGGCAAGGCGGCCCGCCGGTATGCCGAGAAACGCGTAGACAACGGCAAAAGCTGTGCCGACCAGTAAACCGATCTGTACATCGTTGATCTGAAACTGTGCCTTTATCGGGCCGATCAGCAGGACGAGAATATTCCGATCGATAAGCGAAAAGGCATAGAGCGCCGACAACATCGCGAGAACCAGCCAGGGCCGAGCGCCAGCGTCCAAAAACCTGGGCGCTTCGGTGCTGATTGACGCGTGCATTTTTTCTCTCCGTTGCGGTGTTCGCAGTCTTGTTCGATGATAGGCGGCAAGAATAGGCCGCAAGGCAAATGTCGTTACCCATCGAGGCATCGCGGCGTATCCTCCCGCAGCGATTCAGCCGAAATGCCGGCAATCGGGCCGAGTGCCTACGCCAATGGACAATATGCGTTTCACCCTATTACGGAAGCTTAGTGAACAACCTGTGCGGCGGACTTTGACGTGTAGGGTCGTGCCTCCGTGGTAGGTTAACAGCGAACGCAGCCCTTTGCGCCCGCCAGTGCTGGCAGAGCGGCGCCCGTCGCCAAGATCTTCCGCCTAGCATGATCCATCGCTGCATCGGCCTCCCGCCACTCCGCCCCGACGCTTTATCCAGTGACAACATGTGACGCAGCGCCGATATGGTCTAGCAGATTAATTGAACCGCCGTTTTAACCGCCCGGCGGCAGGCAGCAATGAGTCCGCGCACGATGCTTTCGGTAGGATCGTCGTCGTTGCTCTCGAGGTACGGGCGATGCTCGATTGATCCGATCGGACACCGCTTTACACGATGATGTCGCGGCGGGCGGCGAAGATCGCCGGCGCCGTCCACTACCTCCTTTTTGCTCGGCCGGGCGGGCAAGGTATGGGGCCATAAAACCGATCCGGGTGCCGCAGGCCACACGCTGGTCTGCCATCACGGACAAAGCGGTAAAGCTCGAAGAAATTGAGAGGGGCCTCTGCATTGAGGGGACCAGATACTGATCCCCGACCGCGAGCGGCGAGAGTTCCTCTCCACGACCAGAATGGCGATCAGGCCTGGTACCCGCGAACTCCAATCTTCGAGCGATCGTCACGGGTGCAGGGCCGCTCCGGCGCCTTCGCTAAGGCTGCAATCACGCTCGTCCCTGAGACGCAGCATGCCGTGCGCTTTCGATGGTACGCTCGTCAACGAGGCAGCCGAAAATCCCACGATGGGCCGAGTGCCTAGCCATAGACAATATGGGTGTCGCCGTACTATGGTAGTGCTGCGAAACTGCTGGAGCAAAATTCGACGTGTAGGGTCGTGACTCCGTGATAGATTACGGCAAATGTGGCCGATAAAGAACGTGCCGAACCAGAATGAGAATGCCGCGGCAAACGGAAGAATGGATATGAGAGGACGCCCCCATGGTTGCGCCGAGCGGAATTTATCCGATTCGTTGCTGATCGCTGCCGAAACCCAGCTTCGTGATAAAAGCCATCTCGATCTGACCTCTCGCGAGATAGCCGAAGCGGCGGGAACGCATGCGGGAATGGTGAACTATTATTTCGAGGGGAAGGACGGACTGCTGCTGACGCTGCTCAAGAAGGCAGCCAAGGACATTGACCGGCATCTGGATTTGATGGAAGCCGACATAGAGAGTAACGACGACGATCCTACCGAACGCATCGTGCGCGGTCTCATTGATGCCTATTACCAAAATACGGCAGTTGTCTCATTCTTCTACATCGAGCTGTTCCGCGCGGATACGCCAGTTAGCACGTTCTATTCACAGCACCGGGAGTTTAATTCTGTTCGTATAGAGAGGATGATCCGCAAACTCATCGCCAAAGGCATCTACCGAGCGGAACTCGATGCCGTGGCGGCAACCTGGATGCTGTTAGTGCTGGTGATAGGTCCGTCCATGCCGATCTGCCCGATGCACCACCACGGCGCTGGGGTCGGATCCTTGCCAACCGAAGTGTGGATCGAGAATATAGTGCGCATGTTGCGCAAGGACCTGCTCGCGAACGTCACAGATCGCTAGGGTCCAGACCCGATCATCTACCGCAGACATCATCCAGTCGGTGCGAACCGCAACGCCGATCTCGTTCAAGCCGGGCGGACGGCCATCTCGCAGATACTTTTCATGGTGCAGTAGCTCCAGACTATGCGTGCCATCTTGGCGGCCAGCGTCGCCACGCCGGGCCGTGGTGCGGCCGCATAACTGATGACGGTCTCGCGCCTCTGCAAAGGGCGCTCGGCTATGCTCTGCCGCCTCGGGATTTTTGCCGGACCGCCACCCGTCACGACAAGCTCGCCGGGAACCTCCTTTCAGCCGCAGCCTCGCAGCCGCCGCGGCTTTCTGGCTCTGAACGATACTCGACCTGACGAACGGGAGTGCGGTTAAAACGGCGGTTCAATTAATCTGCTAGACGGTATGAGCACTGCGTCACATATTGGCATTGAATAAAGCCTCGGGACAGCGACCGGATGTCGCGTCCACTGGTATAAGTATCCACAAGATTAGGGTGAGATCGTGACAGCGATATTCAAAAACTTGTATGAAAATCCGGAAAACTTCATCCGCCTCAGCAACGATGAACTTTATGCGCTCGATTATGATGAAGTCTCTAAAATTCAGCTTCATCATTTCCAGAAGCGGTTTGAGAAGTTTCGCTCAGAATTGAAGGCGCTGCAACGATTGGCCGACGATGTCGAGATCGAATCCATCACGAGCTTCGATGATCTGGCGAGCCTCGGCTTCCCGCATACCATGTACAAGTCCTACGCCACCGCGGATGTCGATAATGGTCGCTATGACCGCATGACACGCTGGTTGCAGGGGTTTACCACCCACAATCTTTCTGCTGTCGATCTTGCGGGTGTCGATACGCTCGACGGCTGGCTGGATGCTATCGAAACGCAGACGCCGCTCCGGCCCGCCGCATCATCCGGCACAAGCGGGAAGATATCGCTGTTTCCGCGCAGCACGGTGGAAGTACCGTTTTTCCTGGAGCACGTCCTGCGCATGTTCGGCCCCCATCGCGACATGGTAGCCAGCGGAAACTATCCTTTCATCTGCGCATATCCCGGCCGCCGTGGCCGGCAAGGCACCCCGATCATGTTGGATCTGCTGCACAAGCATGTTTACGGCGGGCGCGACGACATGATCATTACACTCGGCAACGGTTTCACCGGCGCTAACGAGTTGTGGCTTGCCGGCAAGCTGCGCCGTGCCGAAACGCTTGGCGAGAAACTGGTATTGACGCCGCGCGAGCAGGCCTTGGGAAGGCAGCTTGCCGCCGACGCCCAGGATGGCACCAAGCGGTGGGACGACTTTATCGAACGCGCCGTGCTCGCGCAAAAAGGCAAGACCGTGGTGTATAATGGGTTCTGGGTGCAGCTCTACCAAATCGCGCTGGAGTGCGCCAAACGCGGCGTCAAGGTCGAATGGGCGCAGGATTCGGTCCTGGTCGCCGGCGGCGGCACCAAGGGCTATACCTTCCCCGACGATTGGATGGATACTGTTCGTAGCGTGTTCCCGTTCGATTATCCCAGCCAGTATCGCGAAGTCTATGCGATGACGGAAACGAACGCGGTATCGTTGCGCTGCGATGAGGGGCATCTCCATCCGCTGCCGTGGGGGATTCAGCATGTCTCTGACCCGGAGACGGGATTGGCGTTGCCGCGCAAGGGTGTCCAGAGGGGTCGGATGCTGGTCATGGACCTGCTGGCGAGCACCTATTGGTCAGGCACCGCAACGGGTGACGATGTGACGATCAACTGGGACGGTGGGTGCGGTTGCGGACGCAAGGGCCCTTATATTCTCAATGAGATCAAACGCCTCGCCGACACACGCGGCGGCGATGACAAGATCACTTGCGCCAAGACGCCGCAGGCTTTCGATCGACTTGAAGAATTCCTCACGGCCTGACCGCCATGACAAGGAAGTTGTGATGCTTGAATATACCATTCCGCTCATCATTCGCGGCCGGATCATCGAAGACAATCTGGTGCGGTTCGAAGCACGCCGGGGCGTGGTTGCGTTCCAGACGCCAGACGTCAATCAATATATCGACGAGATCGTCCTGAAAGACCCGTCGAAGATTGGCGACCTCTACGATGTGTCGCTCGCCGAGATCATCGACTATCTGATCGAACTCGGTCCGCGGCTGTCGCCCGACACCAACCCCTATATCGCCCAGTCGCTGGACATCGCGGTACAAACGTCGGGCCTGAAGCGCGAGCAGCTTTATGGTCAATATGCGGCGCTGAGCGCCAGCCTCAATCGCGAATTCCTGATGGATATCGTGGAGCAGAATATCGGTTCGAAGTATCTCGAAGGGTGGGCGACCTACAAGCTCCATGACCGTGAGATGGCGGTGCGCGCCTTTGGCAGCCGGATTGTCCATCTCAATGCAGGCAATTCACCCCTGCTGACGCTTTTTGCAGTCATCAACGGCTCCATCCTGCGCTGCGACAATATCATCAAGAGCCCGTCCAACGATCCCTTCACCATGTTCGCGATCGTCAAGACCATGATCGAGATGGCGCCCGATCATCCCATTACCCGGCATTTTACCGTCGGCTATTGGAAGGGCGGCGATGTGGCGTTCGAAAAGCGCCTTTATGGCGGCGGCGCGATCGACAAAATCGTCGCCTGGGGCGGGATGGCCTCGATGAAGAGCATTCGTGGCTATATCGGGCCGGGCCTGGACCTGATCGCACTCGATCCGAAGATCAGCGCCTCGATCATCGGCGCCGAAGCGCTGGCATCGGAGTCGTCAATGGACGAGGCAGCGGAAAGACTCGCGATGGATTTCGGGTTCTACAATCAGGAAGGCTGCGTCAGTTCGCGCGTCGCCTATGTCGTCAGTGGCACCGGAGACGACGATATCGATCGCCTCAATATATTCGGCAAGAAAGTGTTTGCCGCGCTGAAGGCGCTGCCGTCCAACATGAGCACCCCGCATCCCTCCTTCGATGCGCATTTGAAGGACGAGATCGATGGCATTCGCTACAGCGATTCCTATCGCGTCTTCGGCTGCAAGGAGAATGAAGGCGGCGTCATCGTCTCGCAAACGGACGACCCCGTAGATTTTCGCGACCATCTCGCCTGCCGCGTGGTCAATCTGGTGCCGCTCGACCATGTGGATCAGGCGCTCGATCACGTCACCATCCACACCCAGACACTGGGCGTGTATCCGGCGGCGCTGAAAACCGAGATCAGGGATCGCTGCCTGCTGCATGGCGCGCAGCGTATAACCGATCTCGGTTGTGCGGTTGCCGAGGGCATGGCGAACCCGCACGATGCGATCGAACTGCTGCGGCGCATGGCGCGCTGGGGGCTGATGGAAACCTTCACGCCCGAGATGATAAAGGCAGGCGCGGGCTTTGCGATCAGCGATGCTCAGCGCGATCGTAAAAGCGATCGCAATGAGGATGCCTTAGTAGCCATCCACCAGAAGGCGTAATAACGCGAAATTGAGTCGAAAACTTCGCTATAATATTTCAGTTAAGTGAAAAATCTATTCGTTTAAACTGAACTGTATCACCTCGAGACTTATTTGCATGATGCTCATAGTTATTTTCCGTAAAAGATGAAAGGTTATATAATAGTTCGCTGTAGACTATGTCAAAGATACCTTGAAAGAGATCCAATAGAAATTGGATTAAAAAACAGATGGGGAGGATTATCGTGATTATATCTACCATAAGATCTGCACTTCTTGTTACGTCCGCGCTCGCTGTTGCGGCGCCAACTGTTGCGGAAGCGCAAGCTAGCAGCAATGCGGGCAGCTCCGCAGGTGCCGACGATATCATCGTCACTGCGCGCAGGCGCGACGAGACGTCGATCGCGGTTCCCGTCGTTCTGACGGCGGTGACAGGCGCGGAACTTCAGCATCGCGGGATCAACAGCCTCGACTCGGTCGCGCAGCTAGTTCCGGGCCTGACGCTCTTGGAATCGGGCGGAAGCAGGCAGGGCGGCACGATCGCGATGCGCGGCGTGGCTGGTCCCGATACCAACCCGTTCGGTGATCAGGCGGTGTCGTTCAACGTCGACGGTGTCCAGGTGGCAAAGTCGAGCGTACGCCGCCTGGCCGTCATGGACCTCCAGCAGGTCGAGGTCCTCAAGGGGCCGCAGGCGCTGTTCTTTGGCAAGAACAGCCCGGGCGGCATCATTTCGATGCGCACTGCAGACCCGACGGCGCATCTCGCGGCCAAGGCATCGCTGGGCTATGAGATCAACGCTCATGAATGGCGCGGCGACGGCTTCATTTCCGGTCCGCTCACCGACACGCTTGGCGCTCGTCTCGCCTTTTATGGTTCGGACATGCGCGGCTGGGTCAAGAACATCGTCCCGCCGGACAGCATCCTCCCCCCGTTAGATCGTTACGGTCCGCGCAGTCACGAATTTGGCCTGCGCGGCACGTTGAAGTTCGCGCCGAGCGACGCGTTCAGTGCGCGTCTCAAGCTTTCCTATGGTAAGGTCAGCGGCGCGGCTACCAACGCTAATGGTCAGATGGTCAATTGCCCATATGGTATAACGCAGCTGGTCGGAGTGATCAGCGACTGCAAGGCCGATAGCCGGATCGCTCGCACCGATAATATCGGTACCCTTTTTACGCAATACGAGCCGCATTTTCGCAACGGCCAGACTTATGCCATTCAGGAGCAGACGCTCGCCGGGCTGGAACTGAACTACAAGCTCAGCGATACGATGGACCTGACCTCGGTGACTGGCTTCTACCGGAGCACGTTCAAGGACTCCGACGTTTACGGGGCCTATCCTGTCGTTCCTATCCTGCAGTTCGGCATCGGCCCCGGTCTGCCGGACGTTGCGGTCTACGCCGAACTCAAGGACCGGGAGATTTCGCAGGAACTTCGTGTGAACAGCCACTTTGACGGGCCGCTGAATTTCACGTTCGGTGGAATCTACTCCGACACGCGGTCATCGATCTTCACCCATACCATTCTCAACCTCAGCGCTCCAGCCGAGTTGATTCACTCTTACACGGAACAGCATGGCAAGGCCTATTCGGCATTCGGCCAAGCGCGCTTCGCCGTGACCCCGCAACTCGAGTTGTCGGCGGGCGGGCGCTATTCGCACGAAAATAAGACACTCCCCGTCACGCTTGCGGATTTCACTCGTTCGCGCGTCAATCCGATGGCCCCCTATGCACCGGCGGTGAGCAACATTTCGTTCAACGATTTCTCGCCGGAGGTCACCGCCACCTACCGGCCCACGGAGAGGCTGACCCTTTTCGGATCCTACAAACGGGGTTTTCTGTCGGGCGGTTTCAATGGCAGCGTGGGGAATCCAACCACGCCGCTCAATTATGGTCCGCAAAAGATCGAAGGGTTCGAAGGCGGTGTGAAGGCGTTGTTGTTCGACGGCGCGCTGCGCATCAATCTCTCGGCCTACACTTATAAAGTGCCCGGCCTTCAGATTACCGCTTTCGATACCCTCACTGGCATAAACACCATTCGGAACGCCGGCGGGGCACGGACCAAGGGCATCGACTTCGACATGAACTACCGCGCCCCGATCGAAGGATTGACCTTGAGGGGGGCCATTAGCTACGATCGAGCGCGTTATCTTAGCTATTTCGGGCCCTGCTGGCTGGGGCAATCGCAGGCGCAGGGTTGCAACTTCCGCTCGACTGGCAATGGCAACGCCCGCCCAATCCTGCCGGGCGAGAATGGTAACAACCAGAATTTGGCCGGGCGGCAAGTCATCAACGCGCCCGAATGGGCAGGGAACGTGAGTGCAAGCTACGAAACCCCCCTCGGCTCGACGCTGAAACTCGGCCTTTCGGGCGGCGTCACCTTCGGCAGCAGCGTGCCCACCGATGCCACCCTTAACCGCGATGCATACTCGCCCAAGCACGCCCTTCTCGATGCGACTGTGCGGATTGCCGACGCCGAGGACGCCTGGGAGCTGGCGCTGATCGGTCAAAATCTGAACAACAAGTTCTACTGGACCAATACACAACCGCAGCAATTCACGGGAGGGGCCTTCGGCACCGTCGCCGGTGCCGCGCGTCCGGACATTTACGCTGTTCCCAATCGGGCGCGGCAGATCATGGTTCGTCTCACCGTCGCCTTCGGGCAATAATCATCTGAGGGACAACTGGTGTCGGTCGAAGCCTGCTAGTCAGGATTCGACCGACACATTGCGCCACAGAATGTGATTGAACATAGATAGAGGAATAGGATGACCCGTTCGCTTGAACGTAAGACAGCGCTCGTAACCGGCGCATCCGGGGGCATTGGGCGCGCTATCGCTCAGCGTTTGGCAGGCGCGGGCGCCACCGTGGCCGTACATTTCAACAGCGGTGAAGATCGTGCCCGCGAAACGGTAGACCTGATCGAGCAAGCAGGCGGCGAGGCATTCACTCTGCAAGCGGATTTGATGAGCGTCGCCTCCATCGAGTCGCTATTTGATGAACTTGATAGCCGGTTTACCGACCGTGGGCATTCGGGCCTCGACATCCTCGTCAACAACGCCGGCAAAGGCAATGGGGCGTCGATTGCGAAAGTCGACGAGGCTCTGTTCGATTTGATCGTGGCGTCCAATATGAAGAGCTCTTTCTTCGTCACCAAGGCCGCCTTGCCGCGGATCCCCGCGGGAGGCCGGATCATCAGCATCTCCTCGATGGTCTCGGTCGCGGCCACGCCTCAGGGCATAGTCTATTCTCTGGCAAAGGCGGCTGTGAACGCCTTTACCCGATCGCTCGCTGCTGAACTTGGTCCACGACGCATCAGCGTCAATGCAATCGCGCCTGGCGCCACGGATACGGCACTGATGGAGCCGATCATGGCAGATCCGGCGATGGCGTCATGGATCGAACAGATGACCGCGATGGGCCGTATAGCCCATCCGGACGAGATCGCTGCTGTCGCGCTCTTCCTCGCTTCGCCGGAGGGCGGATGGATTACCGGGCAGACCGTTCAGGCGAGCGGCGGAATGCATCTTTAGTGCATCCCAGATGATCAAGCGCGAGATCGCCTGTCGCAGCCGTCTGGTTTGCACAGAATTTGTCAATTGGCTGGCGGACGGCGCTATTTATCGGCGAGGCAACACATGATGAGGACGACCTGATGCCGGGCAAAGTGACCTTTGGTTACCATTACGACTTCCGCAATCCGTCGCAGTGGCACAAACCCTGGGAGCAGGTGTACGCAGAGGCAATCGATGTCGCGGTCTGGAGCGAGCAGGTCGGTTTCGAATTCGCGTGGGTGCCTGAGCATCATCTCTTCAGTGACGGCTATATGCCCTCTCCGCTGGTGGCGCTGGCGGCGATCGCCGCGCGCACCAAGACGATCAAGATCGGCACATGGGTCGCGCTCGCCCCGCTGTACCACCCGACGCGCTTCGCTTCCGATTGTGCAGTCCTCGACATCCTCGCCAGAGGGCGGCTCGAACTCGGTCTCGGCATTGGATATCTGCCTCAGGAATATTCGGCGATGGGCGTCGACTTCACCAAGCGCGGTCGCCTGTTCGACGAGTGGCTGGAGATCGTCAGCCGCTTGTGGGCGGGCGAAACGCTCGATTATGCGGGTCAGCATTATCAGCTGGACGGCGTCCGCATGATGCCGCCGGCCCCGCGTGGCCGTATCCCGCTGTACATCGGCGGCTTTGCCCCCAAGGCGATCGAACGCGCCCTGACCTATGGAGACGGCTATGTCGGCACGCCCGAAGGAGCCGACATTTATGTGGAACAACTGCGTGCGAGCGGCAAGGATGTCAGCCAGGGCAAGGTGCGGATCGGCGATCTCTTCGCCGTAGTCGCGCGCGACCCGGAACGGGCGATGGAAGAAATGGCGCCATATTATTACCACGTCTTGAAAATCTACGCCGATTTGGGCGGCGAAGGCATGGAAGCGATGAGCCTTGAAGAGTTCAAGACGTCCGGCAAGATGCAGGTGATGACGCCGGAGGCCGCAATCGCCAGGTACAAGGCGATGCAGCAACGCATGCCGCTGGAGCATGTGTCGATGATCATGCCCCCGGGCATTTCCGCCGAGCGCTTCATACCCTATGCGCAGCTGTTCGCGGACGAGGTATTGCCGGCGTTCACCTGAAACGCCGCCCATTCTTGCTGGCCCTCGCGATCGGGGGACGGCGGACCGGGCCTGCTCGTGAAGGGCCCTTTTCCTTTCCCGGCTGGTCTACTCGTCTTTGACCATCAGAGTTTTGCGAAGCGATCAGGTCCTCGCGCTGTCTTACAGGAGAATATGGATGAAGCTCGGCAAACTTGCGGTCTGGACCAGTATCGATGGACCGATCAGCTTTTTCGAGGACGAGAAGTCTGGTGAATTGGGGCCGGCTACGGCCGAACGCCTCGCCCGTTTCGCCCGCCGCGTCGAGGAACTCGGCTACGACGCGATCTGGATGCCGGGCGGCTTCGGGCGGGATCCGCTGATCACCTCGTCCTGGCTGCTCGCCAACACGACCAGGCTGCACGTGGCGACCGGAATCGTCAGCATCTATACGCGCGATCCGATCGCCATGCGAGGCGCGGCCGATGCGCTTAACGAGCAATCGGGCGGGCGCTTCATCCTGGGCCTGGGCGTTTCGCATCGCGAGACCGTGGAAGACCGGCGGGGGCATGAATATGGAAAGCCGGTCCCGACGATGCGTGCCTACCTCGATGCCATCGCTCAGGCACCTTACATGGCTGCCGCTCCCGCCAAGTCGACCACGATCGTCCTGGCCGGTCTGCGGGAGAAGATGATCGGGCTGTCGGGCGAGCGGGCGCAAGGCACGCATAGCTACCTCGTCACGACCGAACATACCGCACAAGCTCGCGGGATCCTGGGGCCCGACAAGCTGCTCTGCGTGGAACAGCCGCTTGTCCTCGAAAGCGATCCTGCGAAGGCACGGGCGATCGCTCGTGGCGAGGTCGAATATTATCTTTCGAAGCCGAACTATCAGAACTCCTGGAAGGCGCTCGGATTCAGCGACGAAGATCTCGCCAATGGCGGCTCCGATTACTTCATCGACTCGCTCGTCGGCTGGGGAGATGAGGCTGCGCTGCGCAAGCGCATCGACGAGCATCTCAGCGCAGGCGCCAGCCAGGTCTGCATAAAGGCGGTGGCGCCGGACGGCGGCACCGATATGCGCCTCCTCGAGCTGCTCGCGCCCGCCGCATAGGCTCCATCGGCCAGATGGCGTAAATTAACTGGGGAGTAATGCCTGTGCGTGCAGTTACCGCGGATTTCGTCAATATCTCCGAGTCACCCCGGATCTCCGAAATAGACCAGCCGCGTCCATCGGAGGATGAAGTACTCGTTAAGGTCGCTTATGCCGGAATGAATGCGGCCGACTGGCAGTATTCACAAGGAATGACGAAGGCCATCCCTGCCGGCAATCTCAATATCATGGGCTTCGAGGCCGCAGGCGTGGTTGCGAGCGTAGGACGTAATGTCGCGAACTTCTGTGAAGGAGACCGCGTCATGTTCGCGCGGACTCACACAACCGGGGAGGCGGGGACTTTTGCAGAATATGTCGCTGTCCCTGCCCATCTGGCCCGTCGCGTTCCAGGCGGAATGTCGCTGGCCGAAGCCGGGGCGACACCGATTTGCTTCCTGACCTCCTATATCGCGCTGTTCGCGGATGATCTGGGCAACGCGAAGCCGGGCCAGAAGATATTGGTGCACGGTGGCTCTGGCGGCGTCGGGAGCTTCGCCATCCAGCTCGCGAAATTCGGCGGGCTTTCGGTGGCCGCAAGCGGCAGGACAGCCAATCGGGACTATATGATCGAGATGGGGGCCGACTGCGCCATCGATTACACCGATCCAGAGAAAGGCATCGTGGCCCAAACGCGTGAATGGGCTCCGGAGGGGCTCGATATCGTGTTCGATGCCGTACGACAAAATACTCTGCCCGACGCGCTCGACGCATTGAAGCCAGGCGGAACACTGGTCAGCATATCGACCGGGCTCGACCAGAGCAATCTGGACGAGCAGATGCGTGCGTCCCAAGCGCGCGGGTTTCGGCACGTGCGCTGTTTCGCCCATTGGCCGGAACGGATTGGAAAAGTGCCATTGGTAGAGATTCTGGAAGGCCGTGGCATTCGCATTCCTCCGGTCGAGGTCGTGGAGCTCGCCGATCTCCAGTCCGCGATAGAGCGGCTGAAGGGTGGACATAACCGCGGCAAACTCGTGTTGAAGATGGCAAGCGAATAACCTTCGGCGGCGCTAAAAGGCTGTTCTGTGAATGTTCTGACTTGTAGAAGGCGTTACGCGCTTATTCGCATAGCAGCGAGGCCCCTGTTGAAATGCGCGCCTGAGGGCCAGCTTTAGGATCGGAGAGAATCCCATGGCGAACCGCAGATCGGTCGGAAAGTGCACCGCATGGGCCCTCGGTGCGGCCATTTCGGCTGGACTGCTGCTTGCCGGCGGAAAGGCTCTGACAGCGGAGCGCGGGGGAGAGGAAGCCGGCGGAACGGCTGCCCTCTCGTCAGACCCCGCTACACGGCCTTATTCACCACCCGTGCGTTTCGCTAACGAGGATATGAACCTTTACTGGGGCAATACGCACCTCCACACGAACAATTCCATGGATGCCATCGCTCTGGGTGGGGCTACCACCACGCCGGATGAGGCGTTCCGATTTGCAATGGGTCAGGAAATCGTCTCCGCAAGCGGTATGCCCGCCAAACTTCGTCACCCCCTCGACTTCCTCGTTGTGTCCGATCATGCTGAGTTTCTCGGTGTACTTCCCAGACTGGCCAAAGCCGATAGCGCGACGATCGATTGGCAACCGGGTCGGCAATGGAGCGAATTCCTGCATTCCGGCGACGCTAAGAAATTATTGAGTATTTATTCGCAGTTCCATTCAGTGGTTAGGGTGCCTGCCGAGCTAACGCAGTCAATATGGCAGGATGTCGCAAAGACCGCAGACCGTTTCAATAATCCGGGTCACTTCACGGCGTTTATCGGATATGAATGGTCGTCCACGCCATCTGGCGACAATCTGCATCGCAACGTGATCTTTCGCGACGGCGCGGCCAAGGCTACGCAAATCGTGCCTTTCTCCGCTCTCGACGGCACAGATGCCGAAAAGCTCTGGGCGTTCCTGAGAGCATATGAGGTCAAAACCGGCGGTCAAGCGTTGGCGATCCCCCATAACGGGAACATCAGTAACGGACGCATGTTCGCACCCGAAACCTTTGGCGGCCAGCCACTCACGGCTGCCTATGCACGCGAACGCGCGCGGTGGGAGCCGGTCGTCGAAGTCGCCCAGATCAAGGGTACAAGCGAGGCTCATCCGACCCTGTCCCCCACCGACGAATTCGCCGATTTCGAAATCTGGGATCTCGGCAATTTCACTGCGACTGCGAAGCAGCCCTGGATGCTGCCCTATGAATATGCACGCCTCGCCTTGAAAGCGGGCTACAATATGAGCGGAAATTGGGGGTGAACCCATTCAAGTTCGGGCTGGTCGGCGGCACCGATCAGCATAATGGGCTCACCACGACAAGCGAGGACAATTTCATCGGACAGTTTCGCAATTCCGAACCTTCACCTGAACGATACAGTCATGCCATGGCGCCGGTGAAGAATATCCGGGAAAATTGGCGGCTGGCGGCCTCGGGCCTTACGGCAGTATGGGAAGGAGAATACGCGTGAGGCGATTTTCGACGCATTAAAAGGCGGGAAGTTTATGCCACCACTGGTTCGCGGATACAGCTACGTGTCTTTGGCGGATGGAACTTCGCGAAATCCGACGTCTTGCGACCAGATTACGCTCATATCGGTTATGAGAAGGGTGTCCCGATGGGCCGCGATTTGGTGCGCCATGCCGGGGCCAAGGCCCCGAGCTTCATGATTGCGGCCAGCAAGGACCCCGACGAAGCCAATCTCGACCGGATCCAGGTCATCAAGGGTTGGCTCGACGCACAGGGCCAGGCGCACGAGAAAATATATGACGTCGCTTTGTCCGATGGCCGCAAGGTGAATCCGAGGACCCGCAAGGCGCCGCCGGTAGGCAGCACGGTCGATGTGGCCAATGCGACCTACACCAACAGCATCGGTGATCCCGAACTCGCCACCGTCTGGACGGATCCGGCTTTCGACCCGGACCAGCGCGCCTTCTATTATGTGCGCGTTCTGGAAATCCCGACGCCGCGCTGGACCGCCTATGACGCTAAGTTCTACCGTATCCATATGCCTGCCACATCCCGATGACAGTGCAGGATCGCGCCTTCAGTTCGCCGATCTGGTACAATCCTGGATGGTGACGCCGAACTTGCAGATTTTTTTAGCTAAGTCTTTGAAAAATGGGTGCGCCCTGTGCGTGCGCCTTCGAACGAATTGTTCGAGTTCTCAAGGATTGGGACAGCGTCCTGCAAGCAGGATCACTAGGTTCCAGCTCCAACGTTCCCATAAAATCCGTGCAAAGTGCCGATTTGCGGGAGAACTGAGGTTTTCCACGTATTCATGCGGACCGCCAGGATGGATGCTTTGAATAACGACCTTTCTTGCGCCTTTTCCCTGACCCCCGAGCAGGGAATAATTTTGCTCCTGCAGGGATTGGGAGCCGCCTTCGCCGAGCACGACCAGCGCATAACGCGATGGAAGCTCAGCCTTATTTCGATATTGCGAAACGAACATCCCAACAATGCCGTAAGGGAATGGATTGAAGGCGGATGCTCGGTTGACGAGATGTTCGATAATTGGAATATTCAGTGCAGATACTATCGTCAGGTGCGTTGATCAAACTCAAGGCAGATTGCAGATAGCACCTGCTCGGCTACGACCATTGCAACAACCGGTGCCGGGCGACCCGCATGGGGAAGGTCGAGCGCCACATCACGGATTGAGATCAAGCTATCTCTGGAATGGGCCCCAATTTGGTTGGGGAGTTAGCCATCGCTGCTCCTGATCGTAGGATCCACATGGACCTTGTGGCCGCTATGGATGCCCTGGCGCATGTTTTCGAGATGCTGCGGCACGTCGTCCAGCCCGATCACGTGGTTCACCAGCGCGCGAGGCTCCACCGCGCCACCGTCGAACGCATCGACGGTGGCCTGGAAATCGGTCAGCGAATAGGCGGAGGTGAAGCGGATCGAGACCTCCTTGTATGAAGCCTGCGGCAGGTAGAGGCTGTCGGGAGAGGTGCAGATACCGATGCAAACCACCGTGCCGCCAACCGCGACGGCGTCTATTGCCGCAGCCAACATTCCGGGCGCGCCGGTGCATTCGAATACTATATCGGGCGCACCACCTAAGGCTGCGGTGAGCTTTTCGCCTAGCATATTACTTAGCAGGTAATCGCTCGATCCCATGTCCTTCATCAGCGTCGAACGCCAGGCGGAGCGAGCGCTTACCGCGATCTTGCGCGCACCGCGAAGCCGGCTCCAGTAAGCTGCGCCGCCGCCCATCGCCCCCGCGCCCAGGACCAGTATACGGCTGTCCTTGTCGATGGGGGCCATCTGCGTCCCGCGGCGCGCCGACGCCATCGGTTCCACCAGCGCCCCGTCGGTCAGCGACAATCCCGCGGGCAGGCGCACCGAGAAGCGCTCGTCCGCCAGAGTATATTCACCGAAACCTCCCAGCATCATGGTGAAGCCTTCGGCGCAGTCAATCGGGCGACCTGCGAGGCAGGCCGGGCATACGCCGCAGCCCCCCTCGGGCATGGCGGCGACGATATCGCCCACCCGCAGCCGGGTGACGTCCGGCCCGAGTTCCACCACCTTACCGCAATATTCATGACCGACGGCAGCGCCGAGGGGGAAGTTCATCCCCACGCCGGATGTCATCGCCACGTCGGTCGCGCAGAAGCCGCAGCGGCCGACTTCGATCAGCACCTGATGGGCCCCCGGCTTGGGGATCGGAATATCCTCTAAAGAGAGCGGTTTCCCGACCTCGCGAAAGACTGCGGCCTTCATAGCCCGAGCAATCCGAACGTGTCGTGATCGAGCATTGCATTGGCTGCCCGCACGGTATTCTGCGTGTTGATCTCCTCGGGCTGCCACAGGCCGTTGCCCAGCCAGATCAGGAACGGGAAGATGGCGGCGCACCGATAGAAGAACCAGGCTTCTTCGAAACTCGGCGCCTCGGCGCGCTGGCCCAGCACCTTCAGATAGCGCGCCAGCAAGGGCTTTTCCCATTCGCGCCGATGAAGACTGTCAAGGTTCACGACGACGAACAGGGCGAACTCATTGACCCAGGGCTCGATGCGCGAGCACCAGTCGTGCCAGCCTGCCGTTCCATCCGGATACATGTGCAAATTGCCCAGATGGGAGTCACCGTGAATTATGGTACGCGAGACGCTCGAGGTGATGGATTTGTATTGCTCGTAGGCAACAGACATGCGGTCGGCGTTGCGGAGGCGGAGCGGTAGGGCTGCGCCCCGTGGGTACGCGATCGACTCGTCCCAGCGATGCGGCTTGACGAGGTGATCGAGATATTCACGGTTTACCATCACCGAGCGATCGGCAATCGGCGATGATGGACCGAAGCGCCCACCTTCTGTGAACTCGGGGCTGGAGAGCCACTGCCCGTGAAAGCGCGCCATGCTGTCAATGAAGGCTGCCGCCTGGCCATAATCAAGGTAATGCCTGTCCTTGAGGAAGGTGACGCCCTTTGACTCAAGGTCCTCCAGGATGAGAACGCCCTCCCAGGCGTTCGGATCCCAGTGAACGTAGAAACAATCGGGCCTTTTCACATCGAGGTCAGGAAGAACCTCATCATACATCGGGATTTCGAGGGCATTTCCTGTATCCATTCCCAATATCTCGTCCCCGATCGGGCCATCGCGGAAACTACCTTTGACAAACACGGTCTTTGGATAGTCAGGCGATGCATTGCCTTCATATTCCAGGTGCACGCGGGTCTTGTTCTGCTTGTGCCCGAGGAAATCAGTGACTTTGGCGGAGGCGATCTTCATCCCCGGAAACCGCGTGGTCAAAGCTTCGTTTAGCCATTCCTTGTTGACGTCCTCGAGCATACGGGGAATGTCCATGGACATTGGGAAGTTCTCCTGTTTTATGGATTTTATTTATGGATTTTTTATTTGAACTCATGAAGTGGGGCCCGCCTCGATCAGACGGATCGCCTCGTCGAGAAACCGTGGCACGTAAAAGAAGCCCATCGGTGCGATGTTGAAGTCTTCGAGCGCGCCGTTGCTGTAGCGGTCCGAACCGATCGCGGCCGCCGTCGCATTGCGGACGTGGCCCCAGACTCTGTAGAAATGGAGATGCGCGGGCGCGACGGTCCGCCCGGTCCTCTCCTCGTAGATTTTGAGGAAATAGTCCCAGTCGATGTTGTTGGAGGCCGTATTGCGGATATAGGCCAGATCCTCCAGTGGATCGCCGATATGCGCCATTTCCCAGTCCAGCACGGCGCTGAGACGATCGCCATCGAGCAGCAGGTTCTGCAATCCGAGATCGCCGTGGACCAGCGCCGGCCGGCCCATGCCGGCATCGGGGACATTCGGCAGCAGCCAGGCATAGAGCGCGGCCAGTGAGGGCAGGGGAGCTGGGCTGTTGGCGAGGTAATGATCGTAATAGTCGCGGATATAACAGCGCGACACCTCCTGCAGCGGCATATCCCATAGCTCGGTGCGGATGGAATTGGTCAGGTCGCCCAATTCCTTGAGCTGGGGCAGCGTATGAAGGTCCGCCACGGCCTCGGCCCAGTTCTGCTGGATCGCGGCTGACAGCGCATTGGGCCCGCCAAAGATATCGCCGCAGGTCGCGCCCGGGGAGCGGCGCATCACCAGGAAGTCGCCGCCCGGAAGCAGGCGATGCTCGATATCCACCCACAGCGCATCCGGCGCGGGAAATCCGCGCGAGGCAACGGCGCAAAGGACCGGAAATTCCTGGCTGACCCGGTGGCAATCATTGTCGAGGATCGGGCTGGAACGATCGCGCCGCAGCACGAACTCGCCGGTCAACTCGCGCCCTGACGCAGCAAAGATGATCGTCTCCTTACCGAATCCGCCCGCAATGGAGGCGAAGTCGCGCAGGGTCAGGTCCGGATCGGAGAAGTGATTGCGAAGGTAGATCTCCAGCTTTGGCGCTGTGATCGAACGGTCCTCGTTTGCGCTTACTCGGCTGTCGCGCCCCGCCCGAGTCCCAATCCTGCGGCAGTCCCAAGCAGCAATGGCGAGCGCCGCGCCCTGGCGCCCGGCGGGATCAAGACTGGGTTCCGCTGACAGCGCGCTCGAAAACTCCGAAAGACGGGTCAGGAGCGCGCATTCGCCTTGCTCCACCAGATCCCGCCGCCGGTCAAAATCGAGATTGCGGATGGACCGGACAAGATCATCTCCAATCTTCGCGATTTCGGGTGCAAGTTCGATATTGAGGCTTTGGGCAACATCTACGAGCAGCCCCTCCAACTCGTCATAGCAGGCGCGATCGCGCTCGCCGCTCTCTTCGCTCCAGTCCTCCAGCAGGCGCGCAGCAGCCAGCGCCGCTTCTTCGTTGGAACCGTAACCGACATTGCCGGCGAGCTGGCGGACAAGGTACTCCCGGAGCGATTTGGTCAAACGTCGGGCTGGAACCTGCATCAGCGCCGATCACCCGGGCGGCGACCAATTCGCTGGGAAAAGGCAACCGGGTCTCCGTTGAAATCTGTTGAATGTCCTTTCACAGAATTACTCCAGTTCATCGCTTGCTAGTAGCGTAGAGGAATCGGCTTCGCAAAAGTCTCCGTGCACTATGCTATCGCAGGTCACCCCCGCCATGTACCGCCCATCCACCGAGATACCCGCGCCATTGACGAACCAGACTCGTCTGAAAGCAGCCACTTCACCACATATCCAACATCTTCCAGTTCACCCACGCGACCGATGGAGTGCCGTACCAGTGCTACGTCGTAAAGCGGCTTAGGGTCCGGATTGGTTGTGAACTCGCCGACCATGGGGGTGCCGATCACACCCGGCAAGACAGCGTTTACGCGAACCCCCGCGGTGCCAGCTTCGTATGCAGCGCCGCGAGTGAGGCCCAGCACGCCATGCTTCGAAGCGACATACTCGGAGCAATATGGGCTGCCGAGCCGTCCATTAGCCGACGATGTGTTCACTATTGCACCACCGCCGACTGTCGCATCGCCTGGATCTCTATTTCATGCACAGCCTGTCCCAGTCGCTTACGGATAATTCCTTATCCTCGTCGGTGTGGCTCTCCAAATGGCCTGCAGGGCCGACGCGCCCGGCACAGCGGCGGCATTTCTGCCGGCGCGGCGACCCGAGAATATGCCGTCGGACAGCGATATCCCGCTTATATAGCCGTTGGAATGAGCCCGACCGCCGACAGCCCTGCCGCGTAAAGGCCCGGGATCTCGCTTCCGCCCGCACGCGTAGGGCGCGAAGCGGTCGCCGTGTCACGGGCTGAATAGACGACGGCTATTGGATTTGCGCCGCCAATTCCGGGCGGTCCGGATCGTGCGACATTGCAGGAATTGCGTGAGCTTGGGGGGCGGGGGCTTCAACCAACTCCTTGCGTGAAGCCGGATCTGCCACCACTGCGACCTCATGACACCGGACCGTTGGAAGGCGCATCAGGCAAAGCGGATGCTGGGCCTCAATGGTAAGCCGCCGGCCATTGCGCCGCAGATGGAATACCAGGCACGCAACCACATCGCGCGCCTGGCGCGCCTGGCGCGCCTCGCCTTCCTCGCCCCCGAGATCACCACCGCCATCTCCGAAGGATCGCAGCCCGCAGGCCTGTTGGTCCGCCAGCTGCTGCCGACGTCCGATCTTCCGATGGACTGGGCGCAGCAAAAGCATATGCTCGGATTTGGCTGACCTCCAGCAGCTGTACAGCCAAGAGCCAAGGGCGGCGTCGCGGCGCCGCCCATTTTTGTTGGTGGCGCATCGAAGCCTGCCCGGCGCAATCCCAGTGTCAGGAAAGTGGGGGGCGGAGACTTCGGGCCCTTTGCCGCTACGGCCCTTGGCCAAAGCGTCTCTGTCCTCTGCGCGCACAGCCGGGCGGTGTAAACCCACGGGAAATAGGGGAGAATTCAGCTCTTCCAGGACCGTTTCGGAACGGCCGCTACGCAGTGAAAAAAATGGCTTGCGAGGCAGTCTGGAGCGGATTGGTCTCAACCTTCGTCAGCCTGTTTCAGGCCATTTTACAGGTTCCACGCGATATCCGGCATGATGGCGGCGACTTGCCATCGTCGTAAGTATCCGTAACCGCGCCTAAATTCCACAACTACCCGGACGCGGAGCAGGCTACAGAACAGGCTGTTTTCAGGCCGAAACAGGGCAGGTCGCTGAGGTAATCAGGTGCAATTTCGGTGTGCATGATAGGCAAGCGGTAGCGATCGAAGTTACTGGCGGGTGATCTCGTCATAACCGAAAACCTCCCCTGAGGCCCCTGGTCAAAACGTCGGCAGACACGCGATGTGTTTGTTGGTCGCGTAATAGTCATTTCCAAGAGTACAGAGCTATTTCAGCCGATTTCTACAAAGAAATGGTGCTCCTTACGGGTATATTCCTCCCGCAGGGACAATCGTGCGCCAAATTGACTCCAAGCTATAGCGAAATCAGATTCGCGACACTAGTTTGGCGGCCAGGGCATCGATCGCCGCTCGCAGTCGCAGGGGCTCGAACTGGACTGCTGGCCAAACCACATATGTATCCGTTGGCGGTGCCGAAAACGATTCGAGGAGCGGCAAAAGCCGGCCCGCCTCCACATGCGGACGGACGAGCCATTCCGGCAGTTGGGCGATCCCCATCCCGCGCAGGGCTGCGTCGACCATGCTGGTATGATTGTCGAACTGTAACCGCCCGGCCAAGGGCAGGTCCGGTATGGGCCCATAGGCATCGTGAAGATCCCAAAAGTAAGGCCTATCGTGCAAACGAAGGATTAGGACTTCGTGATCGGCAAGGTCGACAACCGCGCTAGGTTCTCCGCGCAAAGATACATAGGACGGCGCAGCGCAAACCGTCTTCATGAGACCCGCCACCCGTTTCGTCATCAGCCCTGGCTGATCGCCGGGAACGCCAATGCGCACAGCGAGATCGTAACCATCGGCAACCAGATCAACCATCGAATCGCTGAAGCGGAGATCAAGATGCAGCCCAGGATTATCATGCGCCAACTCTAACAAGATGGGCGCGACGCAGTGGCTTCCGAACAGGACGGGCATGGCAACCTTGAGCTTGCCGCTGACCTCAAGCCGTCCCGATGCCAGCATTGCCTCGCCCTGGCGCAACTCCTCCAGAGCGCGAACGCAACGCTCGTAGTATAATTGACCGTCCGGCGTGAGAGTCAGGCTGCGCGTCGTGCGACGGAACAAGGGCGCGCCAAGGCGTGCTTCAAGACGCGCTATGGCCTTTCCGATGGCCGAGCGGGTCAGGGCCAGACGCTGAGCCGATTTGGCAAAGCTTCCTGCCCCTACTGTCGCGACAAACACTGCAACCCCGTCCAGTCGGTCTCGCATCGACGCTCCTGATTGTTGCCTGGGCGGAACCGAGACTAGGAAAAAAATTCCTCACCGTCGATCCTTATTCCCCGTATAAGTTAATCATCGAGTTCGGCTTCCTATTACCCATCTTCTCAAAACGCCGCAGCTCGAGACGCTACTACGCCAAGCCGCCCGAGATAGTGATCGCAACGATCAACAGTCGGGGGACTTCACGACCCGAATAGGAGTTCGGGTGGGCGGAGGTGGGCCCTGCCGACTCACATTGGTCAGCCCATCACCCTCTCAAGTACCTGCCTGACGTGGACCATGATCGCACTAGCGATCGGGACGGCGGAGCGCTTGCGCGGCCGACCGACCTCCCCTTGTCGACACGGCGCTGCGGCCACCTGGTCAGCGCCTCGCTCGACTATGCAAAGCGCTTTCGCGCTGGCCAAGAAACCGGAGCTTTTTCGTGAGCAAAAATCTCATTCCGTACCTCGCAATGACTCTATCGGTCGTGGCAGCTGTAATGCTCCACGTCTGGATACGGCTGAACGTCGAGGTGATCGCGCCGCTGGCGCCGACGGTCAAATCGCGCCTGGCTTCGGTCAGCTACAATCCGTCGTCCTCCGCATTTGACAGCTTTGATTCAAGCGCGGCACAAAATCCGACAATTCTGAAGGAGATTGATGATGATCTTCGCGAGGTTGCTCGTTTTAGCCATCGAGTAAGGACATATGGCGTCGGCGGTGAGTTGGCCGACATACCGCGCATTGCGGCGCGATATGGGCTGCAGGTCGATCTTGGCATCGACGTGCACAAGGGGATGCCAGAGCAGACTAGGCGCGAGGTCGAGCGTGCGATCGCCGTCGCGCGAGCCGCGCCAAACGTCCGCCTCATATATGTCGGCAACGAAACGCTCGTGCGCAATGAGGTCCGACCCAGCGAACTTGCCGCCCTGATGAGGGAGGTGCGTCAAAGATCGGGAAAGCCGGTGACGACCGGCGAGACCTGGGACAACTGGATGAACAATCCGGAACTCGCAAGCGCCGCCGACGTGATCAGCGCCCATATACTCCCATATTGGGAAGGGGTGCCGGCGGATGCAGCCATAGCCGCTGCTTTCGATCACTATGCGGCGCTATCCAGGCGCTTTCCACATAAGAGCATCACGATCGGCGAATTCGGGTGGCCATCGCGAGGATTGAACTATCGCGGGGCTGTTCCCGGGCTGCAGACCGAAGCAAGACTTCTGCGGAGCTTCGCGGATATAGCCGCTAAACGACATATAGATTACAACATCGTGGAGGCAAAAGATCAGCCATGGAAGAGCAACGAAGGTGGGGTCGGCCAAAACTGGGGCATTTTGTATGGAGATAATCTTCCAAAGTTTCTCTGGAATGGCGCAGCTCCTGTTGACCCATATCGAGAAATCAAGCTCGTACTGGGAATCCTAACAGGTTTGGTAACGGTTATGTTTATCTTTAACGTTGATCGGCCAACGCTGCTTCAGGCGATTGTCTCGGGCCCTTTGTCACAAGCCATCGGCTACGGCGCTGCGACAATGTTCCTCTCGCTGTTCGACTATTATCTGGGCCTGCCCCAGTTGCTGTCGACGCTCTTGTTTCTCCCGCTGCTCGGCATCCTTGTTCTCCTTGTCGCGGACCGAGTCCGTGAGGCGAGCCAGCGCCTGCTGGGCGCAGCTCCTGTCCAGCTGCTGCGCCAAGACTATCCAGTCGGCCTGGCAGGCATACCCTTCGTCTCGATCCATGTGCCGATCTGCAATGAGATGTACGATGTCGTGAGACAAACATTGAGCAGCCTCGCCCGTATCGATTGGAAAAACTACGAAGTTCTTGTCATCCTTAATAACTATAGCGATCGCAGCCTGGTTAAACGCGTTGCTTATCTATGTAAACATCTCGGTCCTCGGTTCATCCTGGTCGACTTAGAAAAGGTTGAGGGCTTCAAAGCTGGTGCTCTGAACCGAGCGCTTGACTCCATGTCTCCGCAGGCGAGCCTTATCGGCATCGTAGACGCCGATTACGTCGTCGATCCCGCATGGCTGCGCCACACCGTCAAAGCCTTCGCCGCTGCCGACGTCGCCTCGGTCCAAGTGCCGCAAGACCATCGGGCGATCGGTCGCCATTGGTGGGATGTCGGCATGAATGCGGAATATGGCAGCTTCTTCGATGTAGGTATGGTCCAGCGCAACGAGCACAACGCCATCATCTCCCACGGAACGATGTTATTGGTTCGGCGCTCTGCGTTTGAGCAGGTCGGCAGGTGGGACGAAAGCTGCATCACCGAAGATACGGAACTGGGCTTGAGGCTGCTGCTAGCCGGGTGGCGGAACATATATACCACAACCCGCTTCGGGGCCGGTCTGCTGCCCGACGATCTTCCCGCCTATCGGCGCCAGCGCTTCCGCTGGGCCTTCGGTGCCATGGGCATATTGCGCAAGCACTGGCGCGCCATCCTTTCGGTGAAGAGCCCTCTGACAATAGGGCAGCGATATCATTTTCTCGCCGGTTGGGCGCACTGGATCGGGGACGGGATCTTCTTCATCCTCTCTGTTCTCGGCGTCATCTGGGCAGCGGCTCTGGCCATTTTTGGCATAGGCTTGCCGCCTCCAGCCGTGATCAGCGGCGCGGTTCTGCTGCTTGCCGCCTCCAGCCTTGGACATGGCGTCCTCATACAGTTGTCGCGTCCTGGCGTTTCGCTTGCGACAAGTCTCAAGAGCGCCATCATGTCGATGACACTACAAATGCCGGTCGGCTTGGCAGTAACAAGAGCTTTCGGCCGGCATAAACATCCCTTTGTCGTGACGGCCAAAGGGAGGGACATTCAAACGGATGTAAAACGTTCTCTGGCGGAATTACGCCCCGACGCGTTTCTAGCTGCCGCCCAGATCCTGGCCGCTATGAGCCTCGTTGCGACAAACCGGCAGCGAGCGATCGACATTGATCTATTCGCTCTTACTCTAGCCTGCCAGTCACTGCCCTATGCTTCCGCAGTTGCGGTCGGAATCGCTCAGGTCTGGAGCGCCCGTCAGAAAAGCCTTGTCGTTCGAGAGGCGCTGTTGTGAATTCGCAGACATTCCACGGACGGGGTCTGGTCTGGGCCGCCGGCATCGTGTCGATGATGGCACTTCTGATTGGTGCATGGGCCTGGGTTGGGCGAAACGTGCCTACCGCGGCCGCCGGTCTCCAATATCCATCGCTCTCCTATGCTCCTTTCGGGGCGGATCAGTCTCCAAGCGACCTGCCGAGGACTGCGCAGATCGAGCATGACATTGCGCTTCTGTCCAGCGTGACCAGATCGATCAGGATCTATTCCGCGTGCGATTTCGGCGCTCCGGTGCTCCGCGCCGCTGAACGGCAGCGAATGGCGGTGTGGCTGGGCATCTGGGTGAGCAGGGATCCGGTGGCGACGCGACGGGAACTGGAATGTGGAATCCAGCTTGCGCGACAGTTCCCAACGACGGTCAGGCGCGTGATCGTCGGTAACGAAGCCGTGACTAGGCAGGATATTTCCATCTCGAATCTACTGAAGCTGATCGATGAGGCGAAAGCTAGAATTGCCCAGCCGGTCGCCTATGCAGATGTCCCTTTTGTCTGGGAAACGGATCGGCAGATGGGTCACCACGCAGAAGAGGTAATAGTCCATCTGCTGCCCTATTGGGACAGCAGATTCGAGACCGGGACAGCAAAAAGGACTGCGCGCGGTGTGGCGACATATTTAAACCAGATACAGGAATTATACCCTGAACGCCGAGTGATCGTGGGCGAAGTGGGCTGGCCGACCTTTGGCACCTCCAAGTTTCAGAGCGTGCCCGGCCGAGCCTTCCAGACCGACTTCCTGACGGAGTTCGCCCGTTTGGCGCGCGAGCGCCACATCATCTTCAATGTCGTCGAAGCCTTCGATCAGCCATGGAAGGCCAGAGATGAAGGGGTAGCCGGAAGTACATGGGGAATCTTCGATGTTCACCGTCAATTGAAGGTCGGCCTGGACGGGCAGGTGCGTGAGGATCCTTTGTGGCGCACTCACGCTTGGGCCAGCCTTGGGATCATGGTCGCTGGCATCGGCACCGCATTTCTCGTGGCGCGGCGATATGGAATCCAGCTAGTCTCGCTTAGGCCGAACGCGATCGTCATGCTGTGCGTTCTGATCGCTATGGCCAGCATGGCTTCGGTATTATTGTGGCGCCAGATATATGATCTGACTGGCGCATTTGTCACAGGGCTTGCGGCAGTCTTTCAAGTTGTGATCGCATCGATTTTCAGCTTAGGATTAGCCACAGCGCGGAATAAAGGTCGTCTTACGCGCGACGCACAAGCGTGCATGAAGGTTGCTCTTTTCTCAATGTTTGTGGAGAATTTGCGCCTTGCCTGCGACCCGATTTGTCACGACGTCGCGATCTGGGCCTTCGTGGTGCCGATCGCACTGTCGCCGCTCGCTATTTCCCGGGATCAATTCCGCACAGTGGGCCAGAATTTTGGTTCCTGGATCATCGCTCTTCTCAACGTCTTGGCAGCTACAAAGACTGCGATGATCCACGGCTATGGGAATGTGCAGATCAACATGTGGTTTGCCGGCGTTATTCTGATCGCGCTGCCATATCTTGCGTACAGTTTCCTTAGCCGGCGCCAAGCCGAATATTGGAGAATGCTGGGAATTCTAGCCTCCTTTGCCGTGCTGATTTGCGCCGTCGGGTTCTGGGACATGGAGCAGCGCCAAGTCGATTTGATATGCCAGATGAACCCGGAGAGCCTGATATGCTGGCGTAGCGCGCTAAGCCGTTATCAGGTCCTGGGGTGGCTATCCCTCTTACTGGCCTCTTGGGGACTCTGGCGCAGAAGCGTTCTAATCGCCGTCGGCTCAATCCACCTGGGAATACTCGCTGTCGCCAACTGGAATCTGACCTTGGGCTCATTCGCGATCGCTATTGCCGCCATCGCCTTGGATGCGCCGGCGGCGGGCAGGGAGCCAATTGCGATTTTGAAACAGATCCGTCGCGTGGCGCGCTTTGGTGCAGGGGGGATTTGGAGGCACTTAAATTTGTGGCGGCCTCATTTGGGCCGCGGTTCGCATCAGGAAGGGCAATGATCAAACTGACACGACGTGACATTGGTGTGGCGTTAGGCGCGGCAGCCACGCTGGGCGGTTCAACGGGCGCAGTTCCTGTCAAGGCCGCTGCCGGCGCGCCGTTCCCGACCGGGTTCAAGTGGGGGTGCGCCACGGCCGCCTACCAGATCGAAGGCGCCGCGAATGAAGACGGTCGTGGTCAGTCCATCTGGGACGTCTTCTCTCATGCGCCGGGGAACATCGCCGATGGTGCCACGGGCGACGTAGCTTGCGATAGCTACCGCCGATACCGGGAGGACACCCAGCTCCTGAAGGGGCTTGGCGCGAAAGCTTATCGGTTCTCGATCGCGTGGCCGAGGATCTTCCCTGAAGGCCGCGGGAGTCCCAATCAAAAAGGCGTCGATCACTATGATCGCTTGGTCAACGACCTGCTCGCCAACGGAATTGAGCCTTGGGTCACACTCTTCCACTGGGATCTGCCGATGGCACTTCCGGGCGGCTGGCAGTCGCGCGACACGGCCTACGCCTTCGCCGACTATGCGGGCTTCATGGCTGAAAAGCTCTCTGACCGCGTCAAGCACTTCATAACACTCAACGAGATGAGCTCGTTCGTCGACCTCGGCTACAAGCACGGCCTGCACGCCCCGGGGTTGCGCCTGCCGGTCGCCGAGGTGAACCAGGTGCGCCACCACGCCCTGCTCGCCCACGGCCTCGGCGCGCAGGCGATCCGGGCGCACGCTCGTCCAGACGTCCAGGTTGGTCTGGCGGAAAATCCCATTGTCACCATTCCGGCGATCGGCTCTGCTGAGCACATCGCTGCCGCGCGCAACGCGATGCGAGAAATGAATGCTGGCTATCTGACTGCGGTGATGGAGGGACGTTACACCGACCACTACCTCACCGAGGCCGGCGCGGGTGCACCGAAAATTGCCGCCGGCGATATGGGTGTGATCGGCAGCCCGCTCGATTTCGTTGGGATCAATATCTACACAGGTGCCTATGTCACGGCTGCACCGGACTCGCCCGCGGGCTTCACCGTCATATCGCCCCCCGCCTCGTACCCGCGCATGATCCTCGCTTGGCTGATGATCGCGCCCGAGAGCCTGTACTGGGGCCCCCGCTTCGTGACCGAGCTGTGGAAGCCAAAAGCAATCTTCATCTCCGAGAACGGCGCGGCGTCCGACGACAAGCCGCTGAACGGCCGCGTGGAGGACACCGACCGCCTCATGTTCCTAGGCAATTACCTGCGCCATCTCCAGCGCGCGACGGCCGAGGGCTATCCGGTCAAGGGTTACTTTCTCTGGAGTTTGCTTGACAATTTCGAGTGGGCCGAGGGCTACACCAAGCGTTTCGGTATTCACTACACCAACTACGCGACCCAGGCGCGGAGTCCGAAGCTCAGCGCGGCCTGGTATGGCGAACTGATACGCCGAAATGCCTTGGTCTGAGCTGAGGCCACAAATTCCATCTCGGCGAGTGGCCCAAGAGATACTCCGATGTAAATCGTGGTCGGCTGATGGCTTTGGGTTTGGCTATCCCGCAACATGTGGAGCTGATCGACCGGATGCGCAGCTCCGGCGGAGGCTGCCGAACTGCAAATTCACACGTAAGGAACGCGCTCGTGGTCAACCTCGACCCAGCATCGCGCCTCGATGTCCGCTATAATAAGCCCGACAATCTCTTCGGCATCGGACTAAGTCGGCCGATCCATTGCAGCCCTCAACTCCGTACGATAGCGAAGGCTTGGATGGGAGACCGCTGATGGAGACGATCGGGCGTGACCTGCGCGAGATGCAGCGCATTCCGTTGGAGCCGTCCCATGTTGCGGCCATCCGTGCTGCGGGGACGAGGAGGCAGTACAAGAAGGGTGCCTTGCTGGCCGAGGTAGGCGCCTTGGCCGATCGCTTCGTCTATGTCGAGCAAGGCGAGGTCGAGATCATGAACCCGTTCACGGGGGAGCGGCTGGTGCCCTCGACGCTCGGTCCCACCCAGTTCATGGCCGAGATCTCGCTCCTTTCCGGCGGCAGCTGGTCGATGCCGATGCGGGCGGCGAGCGATACGGTGGTCGTGGAGGTTCCGCGGCGCGAGATGCTGCGGCTGATGTCCGCCGTCCCGGAGATGTCGGACATCATCATCACCGTGCTGGCGGCGCGTCGGCGGCGGCATCTCGAGTCGGGCGACGGCATGCTGGTATTGGTCGGCGAGGAGAGCGACCGTGCTATCAGGAGAGTTGCCGAGTTCGCGGCGCGCAACCGTGTGCCGTACCGTTCTTATACGATCGGGAGCGCGGAGGCCGCCGCGGTCGCGGCCAGCTGCGGGACCGGGCCCGAAGCCCCTGTGGTCGTGTTCGGCCGTGACCTGGTGGTCGCCGATCCCTCCCCGGAAAAAGTTGCGCGTCTGCTCGGGCTCGACCAGGACTTGCCGGAGGAGGATTCATTCGATGTGCTGATCGTCGGGGCGGGCCCGGCGGGGGTGGCGGCCGGTGTCTATGCCGGTGCCGAGGGGCTGCGGGCGCTAGTCGTGGACGACACCGCGATCGGCGGACAGGCGGGCATGTCGAGCCGGATCGAAAACTACATGGGCTTTCCGACCGGCATCTCTGGCGCCGATCTTGTCTGGCGAGGCGAAATCCAGGCCATGAAGTTCGGGACACGCTTCGTCATGCCGCGTCGGGTTTCGTCGCTCGAACAGCTGGCTGACGGCGACTTTTGCGCGACGTTCCCGAACGGTCAGCGCATCCGCGCGACCGCTGTCGTAGTTGCGACAGGCGTTCAGTATCGCCGTCTGCCTATTGATCGACTTGCCGAACTGGAGGGCGCCGGTATCTACTACGCCGCGACCGAGAACGAGGCGCGCTTCTGTCGCGATGGAGAGGTCGTGGTGATTGGCGGCGGGAACTCGGCCGGACAGGCTGCGATGTTTCTCAGCCGCGTGGCAAGGCATGTGCGGCTGCTCGTTCGCGGGAATACGCTTGCGACATCCATGTCGCATTATCTGTCGAGCAGGCTGGAAGCCGATCCAGCCGTCACCATCGAATATGGCGCCCGTGTCGCGAAACTGCACGGCGACGAGGCGCTGGAGGCGGTGACGATCCGCAACCCGCGCGGGGACCGGACATTGGAGACCTGCGCGATGTTCGTGATGGTCGGCGCCGCGCCGAACACGAACTGGCTATCGGGCCTGGTCGCACTGGACGACAAAGGTTTTGTGCTTACTGGCGAGGCGGTCGGGGCAATGTCGCCCTACGCAACTTCTCGGCCGGGCATTTACGCCGTTGGCGATGTACGGGCGGGCTCGACCAAGCGAGTTGCTTCGTCCGTCGGCGAAGGCTCGGTCGTCATCTCCAAAGTCTGGGAGTATGTGCGGGGCTGAGACAGCGCGTATCTCATCTGCGTTCCGTGCAGATCTTGTGAGGCCGCCCTTAGCCGAGGATCGGTGCGGGCATGCGGTCAAACCTACACCGCTCCGTGGGAGACGATCCAGCAGGCCATCACGGCTCTAAGCCGGCCGCACCCGGAAGGCTCAGAAGCAAGCCGCTAGAATGCTGCTGACAACGCGAGATTATCGATTGCTCTCACGGAAGATGCAACGGAAACCGATATGCGTGGTTGCAGTGTCCATCATTTCAGGGTGCCGTGCGGCTGGGCGATACCGCTGGCAGTAGTTGGCTGCGCAGAGATGCGAGCCTCCCTTGATGACTTTCCTTCCGATGCGGAGGTCGGGATGGGCAGGGTCAAAGCTGTTGTTTAGCGTACCGCCTCGCGGGTTGCTAAGAGTACAGCATGACCTACTTGCTCTTTTTTTGCGCAACTCTGCGCCGTCGCTCCACCAATCGCGAGTCCACTCCCATGTGTTTCCGATCATATCAAAAAGACCGTAAGCATTCGACGGGAAAGTTTTAACCGGTGAAGTGCGCTCCCAGCCATCGAGGCATTGGTTGGCGAAAGGAAACATGCCCTGCCAATAGTTGGCCATCATCTGGCCATCAGGCGCCAGTTCATCCCCCCACGCATAGTCCTTTCCGTCGAGGCCGGCGCGTGCAGCATATTCGAATTCAGCCTCTGTCGGTAGATCCTTGCCGGCCCATTTCGCATAAGCGAGGGCATCCTTATAAGCGACATGTACGACCGGATGGTCCCATAGATCGAGAGCGTCGAGGTCGCCGTCGGCGCCCAACGGCTGCCTCCAACAGGCACCGAATTCAAAGTGCCACCAGTCCTGCGGCTCAACCGCTCTTGCTAGCATTGCTGGCTCTCGAAAGACGAGCGACCCAGCGCGATCCATGCCATCAAGCAGCCCAGGGTAACTCTTCGGGTCAGGCGCGATTTCCGCAACGGTAACATGGCCGGTCGCATCCACGAAATCGGCGAACTGCCGATTGGTGACCGGCGTCTCGTCCAACCAGAAGGAATCAACAGCCACTCGGCGGATTGGCGCCTCTTCGGGATAGAAATTTTCCGAGCCCATTGAGAACGCGCCGCCTGGCACGAACACCATTCCGGTGAGTCTGGTAGCCGACGCGCCGCCCTTGCCTTGCACGCGGCTCCCTACGTGATGGTTTTTCATCTGGCTAATGGCCCGCCGACACCGAGAAGAGTGGCCCTCCTCATCAGCAACTGCATCGCAGACGCGCCATACTGAGCTTCGCTACCATATCGAAAAGACCGTCGGTGGGTGATCCCGACCACCCCACAAGCAGGGGAAAACATGCCGAGCGGAGGACCAATGGTCCACAGTCATACTCTTCATCCTATCGATCGTCATCATCCGACGTATTTTGTCGATCAGGTTATTTTTAGCCACTGCGTTTCTCGCCGGGGTCATCTGAGTTTGATGACAACTTCCTGAATCTGTCCACCGAAACGGGCGGGAGACTGATAGTCTTCGCTAACCGGGGTCTGGCTATCCGTGCCAACACCAAATGGTTCATCGAGTGGCATAGCTCTAAGCAACCTGCTCACATTGCCCTTCGCTGCCACTTGGCCATCAATCCTGAGCGTGACGATCGCCGCCGGCGTGAGGTTATTACCTGCATGGGCGAAATCGACCGATACCTTATGAATCCCGGGGGACAAGGCATTCTCCGCCGACAGGCTGAAGAGATAAGGCGGCACGGCATTGTAGCTGAAGGTGACTTTGCCATCCTTGAGATGCAAGCTATAGCCGCCGAAACGTCCCCCAGCGGCAACGATAACCCCCGACTGGCGGACCTGCGTTACCGTGAATGTTGCGTCAATGGTGAAGGAACGGCTCAGCACCGGAGGCGCCGCTTCAGCAGGGATGTTTTCGACATCAGAGCGATAGACGAAATCGGTGCGCCCGGCCGTCGCTCTGGGCCGATCGAAACCATGCGCATGGATTGGCAGGATTTGGTTGGCCGCGGCCTCCTTGAGGAACAGATCCTGCAGCACTTTTAGCTTGGCCGGTTGCGCCTTGGCAAGATCATGCGCCTCGCTGAAGTCCCGGGCGACATTGTAAAGCTCCCACTGTCGATCCTGAATATTCGCCGTCTTCTGAAGATCCTTCATCTGCCAGGGCAAATATATGGGCCGTGTAGCAGCCACCCAACCATCATTGTAGATCGCCGCGTTCTGGACCATCTCAAATACTTGTGTATGCCTATTCGACGGAGCCGCAGGGTCGGTGAAGGTATATTTCAAGCTGATGCCGTCGATCGGCTGCTGGTCGATACCTTGGACTTGCTTTGGCGCCGAAACGCCCGTCGCCTCAAGAATCGTCGGAACAATGTCTGAGACATGCGAAAACTGCGGGCGCACGCCACCCGTCGATGTAATATGTCCGGGCCAGGAAATCACCAGACCGTTGCGTGTACCGCCGAAATGGGATGCGGCCTGCTTGTACCATTGAAAAGGGGTGTTCATTGCCCAGGCCCAGCCCGCCGGATAGATATTATATGTCTTGGGGCCACCGATCTCGTCGATATGCTGAAGCGCATAGCCAAGGTCGTCGGGCGGATTGCCCGTGATCCATGATTGTTCGGCTAGATGCCCCTCCGGCCCCCCTTCGCCGGAAGAGCCATTGTCACCCTGGATGAAGACTATCATCGTATTGTCCAGCTGGCCGCTTTCGCGCAGCGCCGCGACTATGCGGCCGACCTGGGCATCAAAATAAGCCAGCTGCGCCGCATAGGCCTCCATGAACCTTCCAGCCACGCGCTTGCGCTCGCCGGAAAGAGAATCCCATGCGGGGATTTCAGAGCCGCGGGGCGGGAGGTCAGTGCCGGCGGGAATGATCCCCATTTTCTTCTGGCGGAGATAGGTCTCTCTCCTGAGGAGGTCCCATCCCATGCTGAACTTGCCTCGGAACTTCGCCATCCATTCGGCGGGCGCGCTGTTTGGCGCGTGTGCGGTGCCGCTGGCGAGATACACAAAAAACGGCTTAGCCGGTGCCACGGCATGTTGTTGCTGAATCCACGAAATCGTGCGGTTCGCCAGATCCTTATCGAGGATATAATCGGGGTCGTTGGCCGGCGGCTCGATCGGGCTCGTATTTTCGAAAAGCCGGGGCTGCCACTGGTTCGCGTCCCCGTTGAGAAAGCCGTAATAATATTCGAATCCCAAGCCGGTCGGCCAGCGGTCAAACGGACCTGCGGGGGTGAGTTCCCAGGGTGGCGTGATATGCGCCTTGCCGAACATCGCGGTATTGTAGCCGCTCTCCTTCAGGATCTCGGCCACGGTCGCCGCCGATTTGGGCAGCACGCCGGTATAGCCGGGATAAGGGGTCGGAAAGTCGGTCAACACGCCCATGTTGACATTATGAGGATAGCGACCGGTCAGGAGCGACGCTCGGGTCGGCGAGCAGATCGCGGCCGTGTTGAAATTATTATATCGCGCGCCTTCCTTGGCGAGCGCATCCAGCGTTGGCGTGGGTATCGGACCGCCAAAAGTTCCGCTTGCGCCGAAGCCGACATCATCAGTCATGATGATCAGGACATTGGGGGCGCCGATAGGAGCCTTGGGCGTCTGAGGCCAGCCCGAGGCGGCTTGAGATGTCCCGTCGCCTATCGCAGGCGTTGAGCCGGAAATTTGGGCGCTAGCCGTGCCCGGCCCTAGCAGGGCCATCCACATGCATGCCAACGGTCCGAATTGGCGAAGGGCCATCACATACTCTCCAGCTCAAATTGTTCCAGCGCATAGCTGCCTCGACGCGATCCATTGGCGTCCAGCGAACTGCGTCGCACCCGGAGACGCTCGTCCCGGCAACTCCATCGATCGTCTATGATCCAGCGGTGCCGATTAGCCCTAGCCTGCTTGCCAAGTGCTGCCCCGCAGCCCACGTGCAGTTCCGCCACCTGAGCAACCTCGCTTCTTTCCGCGCGACACCAGCCGCCACCGAATTATCGGTGGCGGCTGGTGGAAGAGTCCTATGTGAGATCCTCGGTCAAAAACGGAACGTCCCCTCGACGCCAAACGTACGCGGTGGTGCCCAGTTTCCCTGGCCTTGATTGACGGCCGACTGGTAGAGATACGAAACCTTGTAGTTCCTATTGCCGATATTCTTCACGTAACCGCGCAGTATCAAGCCGTTATCAGGAAAGGTGTAAGTGACGAACAGGCTCTGGGTGTCATAGGCGCCCTGTACAGCGTCGGGCCGTTCAAACTCGCTGAAGTGAAGCTTGCCGCTGAAGAACGTTTCGCCGCGAAGCAGCAGGCTACCGCCGTTCTGCATTTTCCACAGATATTGAAGCCCGACGTTCAGCGAATAGGGCGCCGCCCGGTTCAGCCAGTTGCCCGACACGTCGGTAAATCGATCGGCAAGGGGCCGCGGGTCGGACGCGCTACACGCTCCGACGAACGCTGTCTCGTTGCAGTTCTCAAAATCCTGGTACTTCGCCGACTGCACCATTCCCGCGGCATCAAGCTGCAGATTTTCGGCCAACAGCGCGGTCAGTGAGACTTCAGCCCCGTAAATCTTGGCAGCTGCGGCATTATCTACCTGCAAGTTACCGACACCGACTATCTTTTGCACCTGCAAATTCGCAATCTTATAGTGATAGCCCGAGAGGTTGAAGCGCACGTGGTTGTTCAACAGCCTCGTCTTGATCCCAGCTTCTAAAGCAGTGATCTTTTCAGGATCGAACTCGTCGCGGCAGCTATTTGAAGCAAAGCCGCCCGACTTGAACCCTCGGGACCACTGACCGTACAACATCGCATCATCGGCAACGTCAAATTGCGCGCCGAACCGGGGCGTCCACGCTTCCCAATCCCTGTCGACCGGCACCAGCGGGCAGTTGACAACACCGCTGACGCGTCGCGTTTGCTTCGATGTCTTCTCGTCGCGGTTGAAACGAATTCCCCCCAGCAAACGGAAGCGGTCGCTGACGGAGAAGGTATGGTCAGTGAAGGCAGCATAAGACTTCGACAGAATCTTGTTGTAACTGTCGAACACGGCGCCGAACCCCGGAAGCCTGAAGTCGGTTAGCGACCGCCCCAGGAAGTCGTCGTTATAGTAGAACAAGCCGAAGACAGATTTCACCCTGCCATCCAGCCAATTTGCGTTTAGGTTGAACTCCTGCGTAAAGGTCTCGCTGTTTAGCCTCTGGTGGACAGGAATGCTGGCAGTACCGCTGGCGTCAAGGTCGATCAGCATATCGTCCCGGAACGTCTGGTAGCCAGTGAGCGACTTTAAAGAAATGTCGTCGGTAATGTTCAAAGTCATCACCGCGGAGCTTTGAAAATATTTGGTATGCGTCCGGGAATTCAGCTCCGAGAATGTTTCGTGCGGCCTGAACGACTGCGGGGCGAGAAACGCCTGGAACACCGGGGTAGTGGCCGGGGCGAATGCCGACACGACCGGCGTGGTGCGCGTGTCGAGGTAGATCGCGTCCAATTCGATTTTGACGCCAAGGTCGGCGTCAACCGCAACGCGACCTCCGTAGGTTCGGTTGGTCTCGAACCGTGACAGCGGCGCATCGGGTCGAAGATTCCTGGTGAAGCCCTTGGCCTGCTTATCGAAAATTCCGGAAACCAAGACACCGACCCTGTCTGACACCGGACCACTGACGCGAGCCTGCCCGCCAAAGCGCTCGAAGTTTCCGGCCCGGGCGGACACCTCGCCTTGAAACTCCTTGCCGGGACGCTTCAGAATGTAGTTGATGACGCCGCCGGTGGCGTTACGGCCATACAAGGTTCCCTGCGGGCCCGACACCACCTCGACTCGCTCAAGATCGGCCATTGCCGAATCCACCGAGCGCGAACGCGACTGATAGATACCGTTGATGTGCGTTGCGACGGAGGGATCCTCCGCGCCCGAAGTCACGCCGGTGCTGATGCCGCGCAGAGTGATCAGGCTCGTACCGTAATATTCACCGACGACCAGCGACGGCACCTCGCTTTGCAGGCCGGCGACGTTGTTGATCTGGCGTGTCTCCAAAGCCTCGCTATTGAGCGCAGTAATGGTCGCCGGAACTTTCTGGAGGTTCTCCGCGCGCTTCTGCGCGGTCACGACGATCTCCTGGATGCCGCCTTCCTGAGGAGCATCAGCGGCAGATACCGTCGGGCTCTGAGCGAGAGCTGAAGCGCTCGAGAAAAGTGCAACGGCCACTGAGGTTGCCCCCATGAGCCTTCGCAAAAAAACGCGATCGTTGCGCATGATTCATTATCCTCCCTGTGAAAATATAATACCGACTTCCCGCGAGCCTCATATCGGCTCGACTGGGTATCGCCCGCCTGCGCCAGTTGCCCAGATCGGGCGCCAATGGCGCGTGCAGGCCATCAGTGCCTTGAACAGGGCGACCATGTCCAACTAATGCGCTCGTTTTAATTCAGCCGCGAACGCTCGTCAAGGGACAAGAATCGACTCGTGGGGAGCCCTCTCGCTGGCGCGCTGTCTGCCATGCCTGGGCTGCCATAGAAGCCTTTCTTGAACGTGGGCTTTGGGCAGCTATCGCGGCGCTCACGACCCGGAGTGGGCGACTTAGATTGGCCGCGTTTTTGGCAGCACGATCAATTATCTTCTCTACACCCGGTGTTATCGAGAAAATGCTTTCGGTGCGTATTAGGTCTTGCCAGTAGGCGGGCGAATCATTCTAAAACGCTGGCATGATTTGGTGTGAATTTCTGAGGATCGAAGCGCGGCAGGACCTGATCGAGTTGGCTCGAGCCAGATCGGCAGCGCATCGCTGGCGGTGGGGCGGGGCGGGTTGACCTGCCGCCTGGGCGAAGAGCGGCAGGACAGGCTGATCGCCTCGACCGGTGAGACGCCACTGCGCAGCATGCCTGATTGATTAAGATCGCCTTTAACTATGTTTCGCCTGGGCGAAAAATCTGCGACGACAGGGGATAGAAATTGCAAAAGAAAGCTGCACATGCCCCGACCCGGGGGGCGGACGCGAAGGAGAAGGTCATCCTTGCCGGCGAAGAGTTGTTCGGCTTGCACGGCGTGGAGGGAGTCTCTCTGCGTCGAATTGGAAGTCAAGCGGAGCAGCGCAATTTTGCTGTGGTTCAGTATCATTTTGGCGATAAAGACACCCTGTTGCGCGCGATTGTCGAATATCGCCGAACCAGAATCGACTTGCGTCGTAGGAGATTATTCGAAAATTGGCAGACAACTCCGAAGAACAGCGATCTCTTTCAGATTTTGTTTTCTATAGTGTGTCCAATATTTGAGGTGCGGAGCGAGTCGGGGACCTATACATTTGCCCGATTTCTAAACGCCGTATTGAGCAGCCCCCTATTTGGACCGTCGTGGCTATCCAATACCCCATTGGGAGAATTTACGGACGAAATACTGATCAATTTGAGGAGGCTGTGCGACGAGCCCTCCGATGAAAAGTGGAGCACCCGGTTACGGTTACTTACGCGATTTATAGCAGCGGGTGCAGTAGATCCATATGTTGAAAATGCCGGCTCAAACGGGTTTAAATATATAGTGGAAGAATTAGTTAGAGATAGTGCAGCAATAATTTTGGCTCGTTCATTTATAGGTGACAGGGTGAGCGGCCTTTGGATGGATTGATACGCGTAATGTTGCATTAGAGAAGACATGTCGTATCATCTTGCCATATTTGCTCTCGGCACTCCCTCGTCGCTTCAGCATGTGAGGGCCACGCCGCTCGGCTCCAGAATTGGTTTTCGCCCTTCGCTGGCCATGGCCGTGCTCGGCAGCGGGCCATTGGCCTTTCAGCGCCAAAATGCCAGGGGTTGGGCCGCATGGGAGCTGGCGCCGGTCCGACGACATGCCCATCATGAGTTTATCTCTGTCTCTTGACGGCGAGGCAAAATCGATTAAGACGGCCGCATTAAACCTTCATGACTAGCGCACCCATCAGACGGTGAAGCAAGAGGGCGTTGAGTAAGAACAGACGAGGCAGGTGCTGGCTTGGCCGGCCTCGGAAAGTCGTGAGAGAACGGCCCAACACAAAAGCAATGATGAGGACACGTCACACCCGGGGCCATCGCCATGATGACAAGGCCGCCACGCCTCGACCACAGCAAGCGCGGATGGAGCAGCCGGTTTACAACTGGTCTCCTGCACCGGTCCTATCGTCGATCCGCTTCTATAGCGCCAAGGCGCGCCTGAAATGGAAGGGAAGCGCCTAATGAACGTCCGGTTCTGGAGTTCGCTTGGCTGAGCCGGAATGACTGCCATCGGGCGTGTTGCCGCCGCTATCGGCCGATCGCACCGAAGCGGCCGCTCGCGACCAAACCCGGCCATTCGGTTACCGGCCGTCATGCGCCTGCTCCCAACAGATGCGGCCGTTCACCTATCGTGAAGGGCCACGGGCCAAAACTACGCCGTTCAGTCTAACCCTGATGATTTCCGGAAGCTGCCGGTCGTTGTTGATGGCAAACAGGCATCGAACAGCGTAAGCAGCTTATGAGCGATCAGCGCCGTGGTAGCGGTGGAGCTCCGCTTTTGCGTTTTTATGCACACGGTTAGGCTGAAAAGTAATTCGTCGCTGCGAATTTACGCGTTCGGCCTCTGCGATAAGTCTTGTCGAACGCGTTCCCGTTCAAGCGCGTGATCGCGCAACGATAGCTCGAAAAATCGCAGCCACGGGACATAAGGCGCATGTGGCGCGGGCCCAGCCATTTCGGGTCACGCGGGTTTGGGCGTGTGCTGGATTATCACACTGGCGAGCTTTTCGCTGAGTTCCGCGAGATGGTCGAAGCGCGTCTCGTAGTGCGCCATGCCCTGGCTCAATGATCGTAGTTCAGGCTCCAGTCCGGGAAGTTCAGCTTCGGGCAGCAGGAACTCGATCACGTCCCAGCGAGACCAGCCTTCCAGCGGCGCTATCCCTAGCACCTGGCCGCGTCGGCCGGTCGCCGCAGACGTGATCCGCGAAACGGCGCTGCTCGGCGTCCGAACGGTAACGTGTGCGAGCGGCTCGAGCAGATATGGCGCGGCCTCGGCCAGAGCTTCCGCCATCGCGATCCGACCGGCGGTGCGAAAGGCGAGTTCCGAACTGTCGACGGAATGATAGGAACCGTCGAGCAGTGCAACCGCGACGTCGACAACCGGAAAGCCGAATGGCCCGCGCATCATTGCATCGCGCACGCCATGCTCGACGGCCGGGATCCATTGCCGGGGGATCGCGCCCCCGGTGATCCGTTCCTCGAACCGAAAGCCGTCGCCGCGCTCGATCGGGCGGAGCTCGATGATAACATCGCCGAACTGGCCATGGCCGCCGGATTGCTTCTTGTGGCGGCCATGCTTCGTCACCGTCTTGCGGATCGTTTCCTTATAGGCGACCGCCGGCTGACGCGCCGTTATGACAACGCCGTAACGTCGTTTCAGGCGTGCCTGGACGACGGCCAGATGCTCGTGATTGAGCCCGCGGAGCAGCGTCTCCTGCGTCGCCTCATCAAGCCCCCAGCCCACGCCGGGATCCTCTTCCACCAGTCGATTGAGCGCTGTCGACAGCCGCACCTCGTCCTTATGGTCGGTGACGGTAATGGCTAGCGCGCAATTGCCTAGTGGCCGCTGCGCCCCATGTGCGACGGCATGTGGGCGCCCCGCTGAGCCGAGCCGGTCACCCGCCTGGACGGCCTCCGCCTTGGCGATGCCCACGATGTCGCCCGGCTCGGCGTGGTTGATCTTCGTGGTCGCCGCTCCATGCAGCGAGAATAAGGAGCCGATACGCATCGGATTCCCGTCGGGGCTTAACAGTTCGGCTCCCTCGGCGAGCGGCGCACCGAAGACGCGCGCGAGCGCCAGCCGGCCGACCGCGCTGCCATGTGTGACCTTGAAGACCTGCGCTGCTGCACCGTCGATACCAAGTCGATCCTCCGTCAGCGCGGCGACGGGCGTATCATGGCGGAGCATTTTGAGCAGGCGGCGGATGCCGAACCCATTGAGCGCCGAGCCAAACAAGATCGGTACGATCAGCCCCGCCGCAGTCTCACGCGCGAGATCGCCGAAGACGATGTCGGGGCTGGGCGCCTCGTCGTTCAACAATTGCTCAAGCAGCGCATCGTCGTGATCCGCCAGTTGTTCGAGCATGTGGAAGCGTGCCTCGGTCTCATCGCTCCGCAGATGAGTGGCCAGCGGGACCTGTGTCGAGCGGCGGCCCGGCTGATAATGATAAGCCCGCTCCAGCGCGAGATCGATAAAGCCGGCTACGCGTTCGCCGGCCCTGATCGGGATTTGCCGCGCCACCAGCGTCGTGGCGCTCAAGGGCTGGAGCGCGGCAAGCAGATCCTCGATGCTGCCGCTCGCCTGATCGATCTTGTTGACGAAAAGCGCGTGCGGGAGGCGGAGCGCTTCCAGTCGTCGCAACGTCGGTTCGACCAGCGGCGCACGCGCCGGATCGGGATCAATCACCACCAGCGCCAGATCGGCCACGGCCAGCGCCATTTCCGCGTCCGCCGCGAAGCCTGCGGAGCCGGGAGCATCGATCAGCGCATAGCCTTCCTTCATCCATTCGAAGCGCATTAGATTAAGCTCGGTCGAGCCTTTCCGCGCCCGGGCTTCCGGGCTGGCGTCGCCCACGCTGCTGCCGGCATCGACCGCGCCCAACCGGACGGTGGCCCCCGCCGCGAACAGCATGGCCTCGGCGAGGCTCGTCTTGCCTGTGCCGGCGGGCCCGACGATTGCGATAGCTCTGGTGCCGTGGACAGTCCCTTCCATCTCGATCTTCTCCTGCCTGCCTATTTCCCTTGCTGGGAATGGTCCGCTGGAATTGCGAGGATCGACCTCCACGCGCCCGAACGCAAGATCGATCGAGCGATCCAAATGCCCCTGCCGGTGCGGTGGCTCCTAAAACGGGATTTACCCTGCTTCAGCGATGGCGGCCTCCGGCCAGAAATGCTTTTAGAGCGCCGATCTACTGTCGACTCGACAGTGTCCGCTCCTGACAGATCCGGCCGTTGAGTGTCTTGGTCCTGGATGGCGGCTTTGTCCCAATAACGGCCACGAGCCGATAGTCCGGTCGATGGCGGCTTCCAGGATTCCGGCGAGCGCGACTGAAGGCCAAAAATGGGGCGCGAACCTGCCGATGCAATTCGCCGATCTCAACAACAGCTTACCGCGCGCAGGTCCCAATTCCGGACTGTCGGGATAGTCCGATGTGACGACCAGGGAGCGTCTCGAGCAAGGGATGATATCGCGATGGACGAGACAACGGATCCATGTCGTAGATCTTTCCGTGGAACATGTCGTCGCCCACCTTCTCCGCAGGGCCCTTCCCTTTCCATTTTAACAGCCCGGGTAGCCAGTAAACAGTTCGCCATTGTGAAGGGCGGCGGTTTGTCGGCACACAACACTAGTTCAAATGGGAAAGGACATGCGTGGGTCGATTTGAAGACAAGGTGGCTGTCGTTCTGGGAGCATCTGCGGCGCCCTTCTACGCGGTCTGAGTGCCGCAACATGAAGGGATCGTGATCAATCAAGGCAGCAGCCCCGCGCAGTCGCTGCGTAGCCGGTTCGTGCAGCTCAGGAGTTTGTGATGGTTGCTGATAAAATAGGCGTGGGAATGGTTGGGGTCACGCCAGGACGAAGCTGGGGAGCGCTGGCACATCTGCCTGCATTGGAGGTTCTACCCGATTTTGAAGTCACGGCGTTGAGCACCACCCGAATGGAAAGCGCACAGGCGGCAGCCGCGCATTTCGGCGTTCCAAGCGCCTATGAGGGCCATCAGAGCCTGATTGCGGCCGATGAAGTCGATCTTGTTGCCGTCGCGGTGAAGGTCCCCAGCCACTTCGAGATCGTCATGGCGGCCCTTCAGAAGGGCAAGGCGGTCTATTGCGAATGGCCGCTAGGCAACAGCGTCGCCGAGGCAGAACTGATGGCTGAGACAGCGAGGAAGGCGGGCGTCCGGAATTTTGTTGGCCTGCAGGCCCGGTCTTCGCCGCTCATCAATTACGTCCGCGACTTGGTGGCCGAAGGCTATGTCGGAGAAGTTCTGTCCACATCGATGATCGCGTCCGGGATCAATTGGGGCGCCGTCGTCGACCAGCGGGATGCTTACACGCAGAATCCCGCAAATGGCGCGACCATGCTCACCATTCCTTTCGGCCATAGCATCGATGCGCTATGTTATTGTCTTGGCGAACTCGTCGATGTCTCGGCGATTGAGACGATCCGCCGCCCTTCCTACACACTGCTCGAGGAAGGCATGTCGCTGCCGATCGGCGGCGCACCCCAATTCGCCGCCATCGGCAAGGGAGAAACGCTTCCGACGGGCGTCGCCGACCAGTTGGCCGTGCATGGACACCTGGAGAGCGGTGCGGTCGCAAGCCTGCATTTTCGCGGCGGATCGTCGCGAGGCACGAACCTCCTGTGGGAGATCAACGGCACGGAGGGTGACCTACAGATCACCGGTGTGGGCGGTCTCGTCGAGATGCTCGATCTCTACCTCGCCGGTGCACGCCACAACGAGTCCGACGTCACGCCGCTGCCCATCCCGGCGTCTTACGACCTGGCGCCCCAGGACGCGCCGGGCGGCTTCGCCGCCAATGTTACCCAGGCCTATGCGCGTGTGGCGCGAGATATGCGCGACGGTACGGCGCTCTGCCCGACGTTTGACGACGCCGCCAAGCGCCATCGTCTTCTCGATGCCGTCGCGCTGGCTGCGCGATCGGGAAAGCGAGTGACGATCGGCAGATGAAGACGCGAAATCAACCGCATTCGATCATGACAAGATGCCGAGCAACTCGGCAAACAGAAAACAAGAGGGGAGAGAATATATGTCGAAGATGGGGAAATTCCGGCACCTGTACGGAAAGATGAGCGTTGCCGCCTTGATTCTGGGCGGCGCTTCCGGACAGGCGATAGCTCAAGCGCAAACGCCCGCCACAGCTCAAGACTCCGGAATTGAAGAGATTGTCGTCACCGCGCAAAAGCGCTCCGAGAATCTTCAGGACGTGCCGATCTCGATACAGGCCTTCAATAACAGCTCACTTGAGCGGGCTGGCGTCCGGCAGATCGAAAACCTGCCTAATATCGTACCCGGCATAACGATCGGCCGGTCGGCTGGCGGCAGTTCCATCTTCATACGTGGTGTGGGCGCGACCGACAGCGCCTCGGGCCAGGAATCGCCGGTTTCGACCTATGTCGACGGCGTCTACATGCAGAGTGTCTGGTCGAATAACGCCGCCCTCAAAAATGTCGAGCGCGTGGAAGTTCTGAAGGGGCCGCAGGGTACCTTGTTCGGCCGCAACGCCACCGGCGGCCTCATCCACGTCGTCACGCGTGATCCTTCATCGACATCTGGCGGTGAAATGAGCTTCACCGCGGGCAATTACCAAACCTACGAAGTCAGCACCTACGCCACAACCGGGATAGCCGAGGGGCTGGCGGCCGATGTTACCGGCTATGTGCGCCGACAGGAACGCGGTTACGGCAAGAACCTGATCACCGGCAACGATGCGAATTTCAACAATGAAGCCACGGTACGTACGAAGTGGCAGTATAAGAGCGGCGATACCAACATAACGGCTTCGGCGGACTATTCGGACATCGATGATACGCGTGGCCTGAACCGCAACATCGTTCCCGGCGCGACGGGCGTTGGCCGCTCGACTTATTCCGGGAGCTACTACGATGTTAAGCACAACGTGGATTTCAGCCGCAAGACGAGAGCTTATGGCGGGTCATTGACGGTCGATCAGGATTTGGGCAGCGCAAGCCTGACCTCGATTTCGGCCGCACGTTGGGATCGCTCGCACTTTATCTTTGATAATGACATCGGGCCGGCACCGATCACCGTCGGTGATATTATCTACACGACCAAGACGCTCTCGCAGGAGCTCCGTATAGCATCCGCACCTAGCGATGGGATCAGTTGGATCGGCGGCCTGTTCTATTTCCGTAGTAACGCTGGCGCCGATTTGTCAGTGCTTGCCGGACCAAGCAAGATCCTTGCCGCGCACTTCGTCTCCCAACTGGTGACCAACTCCTATTCGGCATTCGGTGAAGTAGGAATTCCCATGTTCGGCCAGGGGAAGCTTACACTCGGCGGGCGCTACACTTCTGATCGTCGTACCGTCTCCGGTTTGATCGGCCTCAATCGATTGCCCGGCCTGAAAGCCTCGTGGAAACAGCCGACGTGGCGCATCGTCTATGATCATCATGTCAATGACGATGTAATGTTCTACGCTGGGTATAATCGCGGGTTCAAAAGCGGCAATTTCAATATTCTGCCCGCAAACCAGCCCGCTTATGCACCGGAAAAGATCGATGCTTACGAAATCGGCATCAAGACCAATCTCCTGGATGATCGCGTGCGGTTCAATATGTCGGCGTTCTACTACGACTATCGGGACCTGCAGGTACGGATCATATCCGCACTGACCACCAAGACCATCAACGCTGCCTCAGCGCGTATCAAGGGCGTCGAAGGCGAACTGACAGCAAAGGTTCTGCCGGGCCTGACGTTGAGCGCCGCAGGTGCCTATGTTCATGCCGATTACTCCTCGTTCAAGGCCGCGCCCGATTACCGGCCAGCCGTTATCGGCCAGTTCTGCCCCGGTGTGACCAGCGGCGCCCCGTCTTCGGGCGGCAATTGTCTCTATGGCATCGACGCTTCCGGCCGGCAACTGATCCGCTCGCCGCGTTTCTCGGGCAACGTCGGTGCGACACTGGTAGTGCCCAGTAGTGCCGGCGATTTCACCGCGGATGCCCGGCTCTCCTACCGTGACAGCTTTCCGTGGGAGCCGGCTGGGCGCATTCGGGCACCCGCAGCAACCCTGGTGAACGCCTCGCTAACCTGGAACTCCAAAGATTCGGGCCTGAGTGTTTCGGTTCGCGGTGACAACATCTTTGGTGAGAAATATCAGATTTATGGCGGATCCGTCGACGCAGGTGATTTCTATTCGGCGGGCGCACCTGGCATCTACAGCGTAACGGTGGGATTCAAATTCTGATGGCCACCACGGAGAGAGTACATGTCCATGTCAGCTAAATTCCTCGACAGAGTTGAAGCCGAGCATGAGATGCATCAGGTTCTGCGCCGATACTGCCGTTCGATGGACCGTATCGACGCCCCGCTTGGCTATACGGTTTGGCACGAAGACGGGCTGGCTGATTATGGACCGATTTTCCAGGGCACCGGCCGTGGGTTCATCGACTGGGTCTGCGAGTATCATCGGCCCATGGACGGGCAGTCGCACCAGATCGCGAACACGCTGATTTCTTGGAACGGCGAACGAGCGTTCAGTGAGACCTACGTCACCGTCGCACTCTTGCATCGGGAAGAAGGCCAGCAGGTCCTGACGACGGGACGCGGGCGCTATCTGGATGAGTGGTCCCATCGCGATGGGCGTTGGGCGATCGACCGCCGCCAATATGTCCACGACTTCGCGTTCACTCAGCCGGTGACTCCCATGATGGGCTGGGGTGCACGAGATCTGACCGACCCCTCATATGCCACACTTGGCGCCATCGGCGCCGCCTGAACAGAAATCTAGGAGAGCTGAAGATGTTTGTCGAACGTTATGGGCCATGCGCGGTGATAGCAGGCGGTTCGGATGGGATTGGTGCCGCTTTTGCCCGAGCGGCAGCCAAGCGCGGGCTCGACCTTGTTCTGATCGCCCGCAATGAGGGAACACTTTCATCGCTGGCCCAGGAAATCGAGAAAGAGCATCCGAAGGTCATGATCCGGACGCTGGCGGTCGATCTATCGTCACCATCCGCCGCAAAGGCGATCGAGTCGGCGACGGAAGATCTGGACGTCGGGCTGTTCATCTTCAATGTGGGATCCGAACCCTCATACGGCCCTTTCCTCGAGCATGACGAGGAGTGGGTAAATCAGCGAATGAACCGCAATTTCGTCGTAAAAGCGCAACTGACCCACCATTTCGGCCGCCGGATGGTGGCGCGCGGACGCGGCGGCATCATCCTCATGGGATCGATGTCTGGCTATTTCGGGAGCCCCGGTTTCGCCCTCTACTCGGCGAGCAAGGCTTATACTCGTTACTTGGCCGAAGGGCTTTGGCATGAACTCAAGGCGCACAATATCGACCTGCTCTGTCCGGTCGTAGGGCCGACCGTCACGCCGACCATGATACGCTCCTATGGAAAGCTTGAGGGCGCCGCCGATCCTGCCGACGTTGCGGAAACCGCGCTCGACAAGATTGCCGATGGCCCGGTGTGGGTCTCGGAGGAGATCGCTGGCCAGGTAGCGGCCATGGAAGCCATGCCACCTGCCGAGAGATCAAAATTAGCAGCGCACTGGGGCGAGGAGTTTGCTAAGAAGGGGATCAAGCCAACCAGCGCATGATCTGGAGAACGTGGCCCTGGGAGTGAAGCCATGAAAGCGACCAACGCGGCGGGGCCATTGACAGCGTCCGAGGCAGTGACTCCGGTGTTTGCACCTCGCAGTGCCATCGAGCCTGTTTTCGTCGCGAGAAAAGGTCAGACCCGCTACCAGTCGCAGGTGCGCCGGCGCGCCCAAATTCTAGCGGCGACACGCTCTATCGTCGCCGAAGGCGGGCCGGATTGCATCAAGATTCGAGAACTGGCGGCGCGCAGCGGCGTCACGCCGCCCACGGTCTATCATCTTGTGGGGAGCCGGCGGGATCTGATGCTGTCCGCTATTCTCGAAGCGCTAAAGGGCAAGATGGAGGTGGTGGAAGATCGAGCGAAGCGACGCTGCCTCGATCCTATTCTTACCTATACCGAAGTCACGCTTGCTGCGATCTCAAATGACCCAGGCTATTACCGTCAGGCTATCCACATAGTAAATGCGGGCTGTGCGGAGGATCCTTCGTGGAATGAAGTCAACCTCAGCATATCGCGCGCGTACCGAAAGTGGCTTCGCCTTCTCCCATATGATCGCACGATGATCGCAGCGGAACAGCAGATTTCGAATCTGGCTGATGTCATGGTGCGATCCCTTACCGGGACGATCCGCGACTGGGCAGACGACGTCATTTCCATGAGTGACCTCCGGGTACAGCTCGCAATGGCGACGGGCGTTCTTCTGCTGGGGGTCGTTGGAGCAGAGGATCGCGATCGTTTCCGCGATTGGATCCTCGCGACCACCAAGGGTCCTTAAAAAAGGGAGTGAAACCTTTCAGGTGAATTGCGTGACAGCAAACATGGCCACGTTCACGATGCGCCATCGCGCATTAGCGAAACGCACGGGCCTCTTAGGGTAGCCCGGCCAACAAGCGATTCAGGTCGCGCCCGCACGAACACCAACCGGCCTGACCGCAATCGAGCACTACAGATCGGGGAGCGCTTGGGCGATGGAGTTCGGATCAGGCCACGTCATTGACGACTGATCGCTCAGTGTACCAATCGTACCGATGGACAGTTCAGCGGTGTCTCCAGCATTATGTGGAGCGGGGGCGTTGTGGCCGGCATCGTCGCGCGTGCCGGTTGCCAATTCCGGCGCAGCACCACGCTTGTGATTCAGTTGACCCCATGTTTATGATCATTGCGACAACCAAGTGAAATCGTGATCATGCTAAGTCGGTTTTTCCTGTCCTCCAGGCAAGCCGCGAAATAGCATCTCCGCGCACGAATACCACGAAGGAAAAGCATCGCAACCATCCAACTGGGTATCGGAGGGCTGCGTCTTCCAATTGACGGGTTGCGCTACAAAGAAAATTATCATCCCATTGATCAAATTTCTGGCGTAGATCTATACTCATTGCCGAGTAGTTCAATCCTGTGGAGCTAAAACAGATATCTCCGAATTGATTGTATCTATTGTGTCTAATTTTTATCATCCGCCAAGTGTAGCCCCATGCGGTTGATGGTCTCGCGTGCGTTCCGTGCTGCACGTTCGGCCTGTTCTGCATTATGGCCGAACATATTCTTTGCAAATTCCTGTAGATTGGTACCGCCCTGTTCGTCGCGCTCGAATCGATCGACAGCGCGCTGGATAGCCGGCCTTTCCGAAATCCCCTTACACCATATCGCTACACTAGGAAATTCGTCCAACGATTCCAGCCCCAGGGCCAGGCGCGCTTTGTCCAGCCACGGATAACAGGCAATGTCGGCGATGCTATACTCTGCCCCTCCGACGAACGGGCTTTGCAGAAGGCGATTTTCCAGGACTGCCATGAGCCGCCGGACTTCGCGCGAGTAGCGTTCGACTGCATAGGTCGTTTCGGGGCTGAACATACGGAAATGCGCGCATTGGCCATTCATCGGGCTCTGTGACGCAGCATGCCAGAACAGCCACTTCAACACGTCGGCACGCCCTCGCGGTGAGCTCGGGATGAGGCGGCGATGCTTATCGGCAAGGTAAAGAAGGATTGCACAGGACTCAAAAAGAACGATCGGCTCTCCACCTCCTTCAGGTTCGTTATCAATAAGTACTGGTACCTTGCTGTTAGGTGAAATCTCGACGAAAGATGGAGAGAACTGCTCGCCTCTGCCAACTTGGACGAGACGTGTCTGATATTCTATCGTGAGCTCTTCCAGCATGATTGCGGGCTTGTAGGTATTTGGTGATTTATGGAAATAAAGCTCGTACATAAAATCCCCTCGTGAAACTATCAGAAAGCTCTCACGCGCGAGCGCCGACCGGTTGACCGTGGTCCTTGGAGCTCCATATCAGAGCAGATGTCTCGGAAACAGCTGATTCCCTTTAATGGGCGTCGCTCTTGTTAAAGGAGGACGCATCGGATGTCGGCGGACTAACTCCCAGCCATGGTCCTGGCCGGTCGGAACGGGTCCTGGAAGACGGTAGTCGTCTGCTATCTCAGAGCATCGTCGACGAAAGAATCCGGTCGATCAGCAAACATGATCGGACATCTCGCCGAACTTAGCGACTAGTCAGCGGTGATTGCTGCCGCTTACCGAACAAGAGTCAGCGACTCTGAACGAAGTTCTGCTTCCGCTTGATCTCAACCAAAAACGTCCTGGCAGCTTCCGGCCCAGAATCAGCCCCTCGCTTTGCACGAGGGGCTGCCTTGTCAGATTTCGGTACGCTCAGCCAACGTGAGGGCATCATCGATGTCCACCCCAAGGTAGCGTATCGTATTCTCTATCTTGCTGTGGCCCAGCAGGATCTGCACGGCCCGGAGATTGCCAGTCGCTTTGTATATCATCGACGCCTTTGTCCGGCGCAACGAATGTGTGCCATACTCGCGGACGTCCAACCCGATTGCCACCACCCACTCGTCTACCAATCTGGCATACTGCCGAGTGCTCAGGTGTCCGAGGTAGTCGACCCGGCTCGGAAAGACGAAGTTATCCAGGCAACCACCTCGGCGCTGCAGCCATGCGAGCAGGCTGTTGCGGCAATCAGGCATCAGCTCGAACTGCACCGGACGGCCGGTTTTGTGCTGAACGATCGTTGCCCGATTTCGGATACTGCCGCCCGCGACGACGTCCCCGATCTTCATCTTCACGACGTCGCAGCCGCGCAGCTTGCTGTCGATTGCCAAGTCGAACAGCGCTCGATCGCGCAATCGCCGGTGTTCGTCGAGAAAGAAGCGGATCGCCCAAACGTCACGCGGCTTGAGCGGCCGTTTGGCGCCTACTTGATTACCGACGTTCCATGGCCGGCGCTCCCGCGCGGCAGGATCGAAATCTGAAACTCCCATGACATCTCTCCTCGAGCCGGAAATGGCTCAAGGAGAGACTATGCCCTGCGGGGCGGGATGTGGGCCGTGTCCGGTCAGGCAGCTTCGGGGTGTCCCCGTGGTATAGCTGCCGTTTCCCCGAAGGATCGTTCAAACGGCAGCTCACGCCTTCATTTCGGTCGTTTCCGCATAAGGCGTGCCTCCTCAAAAGCCGTCGTCTGTTCATGCCTGTCAGCACGCCATCGTCTAGCCGAACCGAGAATTGCAACGTCTCACCTTTTGGCGCTGGAGCACAGCGCGCCTTTCTAAGTCGGGCGCGCCAAGCAGCAGCTTCTCCTCGGCCACAGCCCGCGAGAATGCCTCGATCAGAACGCCCCGGTTGACCGCGAAATGGTCTAGAGGTTTTTCTACGAGCCATCCCATCGCCGAGCTGACCAGAAGGGCAACTCACCTGGGCCAGCCAGCCATAGTCGGGATGCGTCCGAGCGATGATCAGCTGGACCGGGTAGCCATAGAGATAGGTGGCATAGCTGATGTCAGCAGTTTGGAAGTGTCGGCGCCTGGGGGTTGCCCTTGTGGCTATTGGCGTTCATCAGCGCCGCTGTGCGCATCGCCTCTGCTCGATGCGGCAAGGTGGCTATCTAGGGCGTGCTCTGCCGGGAGAGCAAAGCGTTGGATGGGCCGTTAAAGGCCCGACGGTGCATCCTTCAGGCCATGTGGGAGCGTTGATGAGCATGGCGAAAGTCATCGGTCGTTTCTCGTCATTGGTGAAGCCAAACAAGAAGGCTTGGGCCGATGGTAATACGCTGGACGTGTTCCGTCGCCGCGTAGCCACCGGTTTGGGGGCGATCTTGCTTGGCCTGACGGCGATTGCCTTTGCGAAGCTCGGCGATCTGGCTCAGCATATCTTTGCCGGATTTGATGCTCGTTTTCCTTACGCCGCTCTTGCGGTCACCCCGCTGACCTTTGCGGCGGTGGTGTACATCACCAAGCGATGGGCGCCTGATGCGCGGGGCTCTGGTATCCCCCAGGTGATCGCCGCGGCAAGATATCCGAAGCATGCGGGCACTGGACCGCTCGTCTCGTTGAAGACTGGCCTGACGAAGTTGAGCCTGACGATCGCGATGCTCTTGGCGGGCGGCTCCGTGGGGCGCGAAGGGCCGACGGTACAGGTGGGCGCGGCTATCATGGTTGCTGTTCACCGGCTTTTCAGAGTGCCGATCACGGCCGGTGTGCTGATTGCCGGAGGAGCGGCGGGGGTGGCAGCGGCCTTCAACACGCCATTGGCGGGCGTGGCATTCGCGATCGAAGAACTGGCCTCGGCCTATGAGCAGCGGGTGGCCGTACTCGTCATGGCGGCAGTGATGATTGCTGGCCTGGTGAGCCTCGGCATTGCGGGAGATTACATCTATTTCGGCGCGATGCGGCAGACGCTCGCCGTGCGCTCCGTGCTCATGATCACACCGATTGCGGGTATATTGGGTGGGCTCGCCGGAGGGCTTTTCTCGCGCCTGGTGCTGGGCTTCAACGCTGCCTCCGCGCGCGGGCTGCGGCGGGTGAAAGCCAGACCCGTCTGGCTCGCCGCCGTGTGCGGCGTGGTCGTTGCGGTGGTCGGTATTGCGAGTTCGGGCGCGACATGGGGCACAGGCTATGGCGCGACCAAAGCCCTAGTCGAAGGACATGCAGGCTCAATGTGGTTCGGACCGGAAAAATTCATCGCTGCATTGGCAACCACGCTCAGCGGTGCGCCCGGCGGGATATTCGCTCCATCGCTTTCCGTCGGTGCGGGCGTCGGAGAATTGCTCACCGCGATGTTTCCGGGAGAGCCAGCCGGAGCCGTCATTCTGCTCGGGATGATGGGCTATTTCGTTGGCGTGGTGAGAGCTCCGCTTACTGCTGTGATCATTATCAGTGAAGCAACCGCCAGCCGCGGCATGATCATCCCGCTGTTCGCGACGGCGCTTATCGCCGATGTCGTGAGTACGCTGGTCTGTACCGAGCGCCTCTATCACGGATTGGCCAAGCCGTTCCTGAAGCCGCTTCTCGCGCGCGAAGATCAGTACGCTAGTCAGCCTTCATAAGGCCGAGCCGACGGACGAGCCACGGCATCGTCAGCCCTTGCGCGAAGATGGAGAAGGCGACGACAGCAAACGCTACCACAATGATCTCCTGGCGTTCCGGCAACGCGGCTGGAAGGGCCAAGGCCAGCGCCAGGGCGAGCGCACCGCGCAGGCCTCCCCAGAACAGGACGTGCCTATAGCGCATGTCCATCGGGTGGTTAGCCCGCGCGACAAGAGCGCATAGAGGGTAGATAGCCGCGGCACGGCCCATCAGTACCAGCGCGATCGCTAATACCGCCGCGGGTCCATAGGCGGACAAAGGCTGCTGGACTTCGTGACCGCCGATCAGGATGAATACGATCGAGTTCGCTAGGAAGGCCGCATATTCCCAAAATGCCTTCACATGCTCCCGTCCATTTTCCGAAATGGGCCCGCGCCACCCCATGTTGCCGATAAGCAGCCCAGCGGTCAGTGAGGCGAGTACGCCCGACATCTCGAAATGGTCAGCCAGGAGGAATGAGCCATAGGCGGCGATCGTCGTCAGCGTGATCTCGACCATGTGGTCCTCTGTGCGACCGGCGACGAGCAGCAGGAGGCCGGCAACCAGTGCCCCGAACAGGATACCGCCGATAACAGTCCAAAACAGGCTTCCGCCGATCGCGAGCGGGGTCGCCTCAGCGCCAGCGGCGATCGACACCAACATTCCAAAGCCGACTGCGGCGGAGCCATCATTCAGTAGGCTTTCCGACTCGACGAGCATGCTCAGCCGGCGATCTATCTGCATCTCCTTAAAGGCAGCGATGACCGAAACCGGGTCGGTGGCGGCGATCAACACGCCAAACAAACTGCTTCCCATCCAGCTCCAGCCCAGCAGGAGATGCGTTCCAACCGCGACGATAGCTGCCGCAATCACCACGCCTGGGAACGCCAGCAGCAGCGTTACCGGAAGATTCCTGCAGAAGTGCTTCCATTTTAGTTGGAGAGCGGCTTCGAACACCAAGGGCGGCAGGAACACCATGAAGATAAGGTCCCGGCTGAGCCGCAGATCGAGCTTATACGGGCCGAACGCTAGCGCGATGCCGGCAGTGACCAATCCAACGCTGTAGGGAAGGCGAAATCGCCGCGAAATGATTGCAACCAGCGATGCGACGAGGAGGATCAGGCCCAGCCCCACGATCGGCCTTTCCGTCATTGTGTTCCCTCCAGCGTCGGCGAATCGGTCTGCCAGCCTGTCCCTGAGGCGCTGCGAGGCCTCAGATCATCAGCGGGACCTTTCAGTCATGTTGCTTCACTTCGAGAGGCGGCAAGCCGGTGATTTCATAGGTCGCCGAAGCGATCCCGATACCCGCAGCGTCGAGTTGGCTCAGGATCTCACGGCTCATTGCGTCCTTGATCTCCCGGGTGCCGTGATCGGGCGACAGGAAGCGCACTGTCAGCTCGAGCCAGTTGTCCGTGATCCGCCAATAGACTTTGGGTGAGGTGTCGCCGATCGGAATGCCGTAGCGCCGCTCCAATTGGTCGCGCTCGTCGGCGCCCATCCGTCTACCGTCGACGGCATGCCGCTGGGCCGCTGAGAGCAGGATCTGTTCGGCCGCCGCGCGATCGTCCCGATAGCTGATCGGCAGCCGCATCTCTTCCCAGACATAAGGGAAATGGTAGGTGTAGTTGTACACCGGTTCGTCGAAAATCTTGTCGTTGCTCACGGTCACTATCCGGCCCGTGAACTGGCGACTGTGGACCCACATCGCGGGTTGCGCACTGTCGACGGACGGCGGCTGGCCCATCTCCATGATCTTGGTCTGCATGAAGCTCAACGCGATGACATCCCCGCGCACGCCGCCCATGACGATACGGTCGCCGACATTGAACGTCTTGCCGCGCAGGATCACGAAATAGCCGGCGGTCGCGGTGATCACGCGCTGCAGCGCAAACGCCAGGCCGGCAGTCACCAGCCCAACCGCTGTGGTGAGCCGTGTGGGATCGTCAAACCAGATCGAAACGATGCCGAGAATCAGCAGCGCCGCAACCGCGATGCTGATCGCCTGCCTTAACCAGAACCGGAACCGGAACCGGAACCGCCCTCCTGCATGACCCGCTCGCCCGTCGCCAGCGACCTTCCGGCCGAGCCAACCCAGAACGAGCATGAGGGCCACGAATAGAAATGTAAGAAGCAGCTTCCGAGCGTTTTCCGGGGTTGCACCGACCAGATTTACGCCAAAGAGTTTCAGAGCACCGGACGATCGCATAGCTGGTACTCCTGCGACTGAAGGGCCGACCACCGATCAACGTTCAGTGAATCGAGTTGGCTGCCGCATCGCAGGCTTCTTCGCAACGGCCACAGGACTCGGCGCAAATCCTGCAATGTTCATGAGCGGATGCGTGCTTCTCGCATTCCTCGGCACAGCTGCGGCAGGCGAGGGCACAAGCCTGTATCGCAGTGACGATCACCCGCTCGCTGCTGTCGATGCGGCGGGCGGCGAGCGATCCGGCTGCCAGGCACATATCGGCACAATCGAGGTTCAGGCGGCTGCATTGACGCAATTGGGGCACCATTTCCTCTGCTAGACAGGAGTCTGCACAGGAGGCGCAGGTCTGCGCGCAGGAATAGCATTCTTCTAGGCAGCGGATCCGGGCATCATTGGTGCTTCCTTTCACGTGCGGGTAGGAAGCAATCGTCTCCTGGATGTGGTGCATGGGTATCTCCAGCATCGTCTGGAAGGCCTCCGGCCCATGCTCATGAAAGGATTGACCCATCGAAGGTTCCACGGGTGCGATGACGGGAGCGGCTGCCGTGGGCCGAACCCGCACGGATCACATCACCAGCATCCACGCGGCCATGGCGACCATCATCAGATTCTCGGTCAACGACACGAGGCCGAGCGGCACGGTGGAAGAGCCGCCCACGCACGCGCATTTGAGCTCCCGTTGGTCTATGTAGACGGCTTTGAACACGAACACGGCCCCTATCGTGCCGATCGCGATCGCGATCGCGATCGGTATCGAAATCCATTCTCCAATCACTTGAACACGGAGCAGGCTGCAGAAACAGGCTTCTTCAGGCCGAAACAGGCAGGTCGCTGAGGTAATCAGGCGCGATGAGGGTTTTTCTAACCGAAGAAAGCCCGAGAAAACTCCCGTTGCGCGCCAGGAGGTAAAGGCGTTTGGAGCCAAATCGATGATAGGCCAGTGTCGCCGCTGCGCAAAAGCGGGCTCATTGCGGCGACAGTCGGACCGTCCGCAAAAAGCCTCCCTATCAGTGTGGTGACGAGCCCTGCTCGCTGGGTTTGGCCGTGCCGAGGCCGCCTAACGCACGTGCGAGCGCGGGGGCGAGCGTTTTTAGTTCTTCCGCATGAGCCGACGTCAACTCACTCAGTAACTTCTGCGCTTTCGGTGTCAGCGAGAGCTCCATCCTCCTGCGGTCCTGCGCCGATGGCACTTTGGCGAGCAGTTCCGACTCGACCATTCGGGCTGCCAGTTCGGCGGCTGTGTGAGGGGCGACCAGAAGCTGCTCGGCAAGTAGCCCTATAGTTGGTGGACTGGATCCCACATGCCCCGCAATGGCGAGCAAGGCCTGATGTTGCTGAGGCGGGAGGCCTACGGCCGCGGCAGCCCCTTCGCTGAAGGCCAGAAAACGGCGCAGCTGATAGCGGAAGGCGGCGATGGCTGAATAATCCGCCCTGGAAAGCCCTGTGCCGTCCCGCTGAAATTGCTCTGCCATGCCTGCTCCTGCCCAAGTATTTCGAGGCTAGATAATATCGTGTCACGATATATATGGCGCTGCCCTCGAAGGAAGTCTCATGATCAATGGCGTAACGGCTCGCAATATGCATTCCTCAGATAAGTCCAGCATGAGCGCGCGTAAGCGGCCGCTCTCGGACTTCGTGGCTGATCGCAGGATGTTGGCGCTGATAGTAATGGCGCTGGTCGTTGGCAGCGGGGGCGCCTTCGCCGCCTGGATGCTGGTCAAGCTGATAGCGCTGGTAACGAACATCGTCTGGTTCGGCCGAATTGATCTCGTGTCACGCTCCATGGCCCAAGCCGCGCGAACGCCGTGGATGGTAGTGGCACCGGTACTGGGCGGGGTCATCATAGGCCTTATTGCGCGCTTCGGCTCGGAAAAGATCCGCGGGCATGGCATCCCGGAAGCGATCGAGGCGATCCTGATCGGCGGAAGCCGCATGTCGCCCAAGGTCGCTCTGCTCAAACCGATCGCCTCGGCTCTCTCGATCGGCACCGGAGGCCCCTTTGGTACGGAAGGACCGATCATCATGACCGGCGGCGCGATCGGCTCGCTTTTCGCGCAGTGCTTTCATCTCAGTGCGGCCGAGCGCAAAACGCTGCTGGTGGCAGGTGCCGCAGCCGGCATGACCGCAATCTTCGCTACACCCGTCGCAGCGGTGCTGCTGGCAGTGGAACTATTGTTGTTTGAATGGCGGCCGCGCAGCTTCATCCCGGTGGCCGCGGCGGCGGTAACCGCAAGCTGCTGGCGGCCGATGCTGTTTGGCACAGGTCAGCTCTTCGCCTTCTCCGGCGACTCGCTTCTGCCCTGGTGGGGGTTGATGGCGTGCGCTGCGGTCGGCATCCTGGCAGGGCTTCAGTCGAGCCTGTTGACGACGCTGCTCTACAGCCTGGAGGACAGCTTCGAACGACTGCCGATCCACTGGATGTGGTGGCCGGCAATCGGTGGGTTGATCGTAGGTTTGGGCGGTCTGGTCGAACCAAGGGTTCTCGGCGTCGGCTATGACGTCATAAACGATCTTCTGACCGGCCATCTGATGATGCAGGCGGTCCTCGGAATCCTGCTCGTCAAAACGGTGATCTGGCTGGTCGCGCTTTCATCCGGGACGTCGGGGGGCGTGCTGGCACCCTTGCTGATCATAGGCGGCGCATTGGGTTGGCTGGTTGGGCTTGCCCTGCCGGGGACACCGGGATTCTGGGCCCTGCTGGGCATGGCGGCCATGCTCGGTGGAACCATGCGGGCGCCACTGACCGGGGCGATTTTCGCTGTCGAACTTACCGGCGACGTCGGCATGCTGGCACCGTTGCTCGCCGCCACGACGGCCGCCTACGCGGTGACAGTGCTGCTGCTCAAGCGCTCGATCCTGACCGAGAAGATCGCCCGGCGCGGCCAGCACATAACCCGGGAATATGGCATTGATCCCTATCAGATGACGCGCGTCCAGGAGGTTATGGTGCGTGACGTCGAGACGCTGGCGGCCGATTTGACCGTGCCCGACGCAGTGACGATATTGGCATCCGGCCGACACCGCATCTATCCGGTAGTAGACTCCCGGGGCAGACCTATCGGACTGGTATCTCGCAGCGATGCCTTGCTGTGGCGCGCCGAGGGTGGCCATGAGGACGAGTGCCTCGCTGACCGGATTTCCGATGCGGCATTGGCCATCGTCCATGCCGGCGATCTGGTCGCCGACGCCGTCGACATCATGCTGGAAACAGGTCGGGGGCGTATCCCGGTGACCGACGCTGACACAGGTTGCCTTGTCGGTCTGATAACGCGCAAGGATCTGTTGCAGGTCCGAGCGGTGGTGGCGCATTCCGAGAGCAGCCGCCATGCCTTTTTCCGGCCCGGCGCCGGACATCGCGATATCGCAGCACCCAGCGACTGAATCCCACCCCACCAGCCGGGACAGCTTGATTAATATCGTTATACGATATAATATCCTGTCGGCGGGCGGGGCGCCGCTGACCAGGGTGCCACAATGAACCTCATCGCTATCATCTTCGAATCCGTCGGACTGGTCGTGGGCAGTCTCTTCGTGGCGGCGCTGTTCGGCTGGCTCTGCTGGAGCGGATTCAAACTGGTCGGTCATCCGGAACTCGGAATTCCCGTGATATTGCTGGTGCTGCTGCCTTTTGCCGCCGCAGTACTCCGCGTCAGCGAGTTCTGCCGCATGGTGATGATCTTCATGGTGCCGGCAGCTGTCCTGGCATGGTTTGCGGGCATCGAATGGCGCAAATCCCACAGGCAGGGATTCACCAAGGCCGATCCTGTGCGGTCTTCGTGCCGAACACAGGCTAGCTGGAGTTACCCGGCGATCGTCACCTGTGTTGGAGAGGCACGCGCACCTGACCTGGCGCAGTTGCTGCGTGTCGCCAAGCGGATCCGCCGCGAGGCCTATCCCAAAGAAAGGCTCGATGCCGCGGCCCATCGCCACCTTCCCGTCGGCTTCACGACAAGGCGCGGCGCTGTGCGGCGACGCGCGCGATGCGGCGGTTGAGTTCGATCTCCTCGGCCAATAGGGCCTCGCGGGCCTTACGGTACTCGGCGCTCTCATTCGGCTGATGGGGGCGTTGTTGTGAGCGATTTCGGCGGCATTTCGCAGGCCGGAACCGTCAGCCATGACTTATCTCCCACTTCAAAGCCCTTTAACTCTCCACCCCGTCCCTAGGGTTCCGCCGCGTGCGAGACCGGATCGCCAGCGCGCCTCGATACATAATGGGCCCGACACTCTTTTTGGCATCCGCGTATGGACGCGCTGGAGATCACGTTAGTTACCGACGATGTCGACACGTGCTTAATAATTCTTATGAGATTCAAGCGCTTGAAGAACTTGGTGCCAGCGAGATCATCTTTTCGCCCAAGGTCTATGATCTGGAGCGCGCAATGCGCCTGTGGGAAATGGCTGCCGCTTCAGTATTGGCTTAGGTCACCGGCTCATTACGCGCATCCAGATGCCAGGCTGGCGCTGGGCGGCTGATAAAGCTAGTCTTGGCATCGGTTAGACAGTGCAGTGTTGGATGACCGCGCAGGCTAATCGAACTGAGTAGGTGGTCCAATGCTGTTCAAGGTCGGCTTCGTCGTGTTCGACAGATTCCAGCTTCACCAGGTCGCGGGGCCGCTATCCATTTTCGAGGCTAGTAGCGGCTACGGTGTGCCCGGCTACGATCCAAAAATTCTGTCATCGAATGGAGGACTGGTCCGGGCATCTGCGGGGGTCGAAGTCAGCTCGATTTCCTTCAGCGCGGCGGAGCAATCTGACATTCTTTTTGTCACGGGGGGGTATGGTTTCCGCGATGCGGAATGCTCCCCTCTGATCGCTGACTTCATCAGATCGCAGGGCGCGCAATGCCGACACATCTGCGCTGTATCTACCGGCCCGATGGTTCTCGCTGCATCTGGCCTGCTGGATGGCCATCGTGCTGCGACGCACTGGTCCCTGAAAAAGGAGCTGGCCGAGCGCTATCCCTCGATCGATGTTTGCAGTGACGAGCTGATCGTGAGGGATCGCAAGTTCTGGACCTCCATCACGGGCGCGGCCGTATTGGAGATCGCGGCGCGAATCGTCGAAGAAGACTTCGGCCATGACGTCGCCAAGCGCGCAACCCGAGAGCTGATGAGTTTTCAGCGCCCCGGATACGGCATGAGGGAAGAAGCTAGCATAAAAGCTTTCCAGGCGCTGATGGGGTGGGCCCGGGTCAACCTGCAGCGTCCCCTCAGCGTGGAGGACCTGGCGGAACGAATGGGCATGGCGCAGCGCGTTTTCATACCCGCCTTCACCTTGGCGCTGGGCCAGACGCCGGCGAAAGCGATCGAGCGAGTCCGCGTCGAGGAGGCGCTGGCGCTGCTTGCAGATCCTCATGTCTCGGTGGCCGCTGCTGCTCAAAAGGTCGGCTTTGTAACCAGCGAGCGAATGCGTCGCGCCTTCTTGCGAGCGTTCGGGGTTCCGCCGCAGGAGATGCGTGCAGTTGTGGGCAGGCGCGGTCAGTAGGCCCAGCGTTCCGGCGGCATACCCCTTAAATTAGGAACACATTTATTGCCCGGTTGACGACCGCGCCCTTCAACATCAATCTTTATCCAGAGACATAGATCTGGATGAGGCAACGATGACCGATAATATGATGCAGGCTGCGCGATGGGGATTGCATGTCAATCCGGACGATCAGTGGGCGGGTCTGTACTATAGATCGCTGTCAGATCTTCATTCATTAGAGCGTTCTGCTATAAAAGAGATCCATGTCGATGGAATTAGGTCGAGGTTCGCTGAGTTAAGAGCGAAGTTGCCTATGCTTGACAAGCTGGCAAACGAACAAGGCGTATCAGAAATTGCCGAAGTGAATGATGCTGCCAAGCTTCTCTTTCAGCATTCCGTTTACAAATCCTATCCTGCCAGTTTCGTGGAGAAGGCGCAATTTGATCGGCTGACGAAATGGCTCAGCGGTTTGACCACGGTCGATCTATCTGGCGTCGACCTCACGGGGATCGACACCATCGACGACTGGATCGACCGGCTCGACGAGCAGACGTCGATCCGCGTCGTCCACTCGTCCGGCACATCCGGCAAGCTGTCATTCCTGCCGCGCAGCATGGTGGAAATGGATCTGATGGTCCAGGGCTGGCGCCTGTCCCATGAGGGTGCGTTCGACGCACTGGGGGCCGATGCACCGAAGGTGGAGGACGTGCCCATCATCTATCCGGGTTACCGCACTTCGGCGATGGCAGTGGTGCGCATGCTCAATCGCGTCGTCGAAACCGTCTTCGCCGGGGACCAGGCAAAATACGTCACCATGAACGACGGCCGGATGAGCGCAGACGCGCTCGCGCTGGGTGGGCGGCTGCAGCTTAGAGGGCAAAAGGGTGAACTGGGAGAAGTTCGCATCTCTCCCAAGTTGATGGCTCGGCGCGATGAGTTGATCCGCAGCATGACCGACACGTCCGCTCGGCTGCTGGATTTCATTGTCACCGTCGCTCAGTCTTATGGCGGCAAGTCTGTCGCGATGCTCACGATGCTGGGCCAGTTGCTGGACGTTGCACTGGCCGCGAAGGCCAAGGGCATGACCCACGTCTTTTCGCCGAATAGCAACATCATGTTCGGCGGCGGGTGGAAAGGCGCCACTCCGCCTGAAAACTGGGAAGAGGCGATAGCTGAATTTCTCGGTGTCGATAATCCGCGCATGGGCTATGGCATGACGGAATGTATCGCAGCGGTCCGGTCTTGCGAACATGGTCATTACCACCTCCACCCGTTCCAGATACCGTTTATCCTCGATCCCAAAACAGGTGCTCCCTATCCACGCGAAGGCATGCAAACCGGCCGCTTCGGCGTGTTCGATCTGGGCGCGACAACATATTGGGGTGGCTTCTTGAGCGGCGACAAGGTCACCATGTCCTACGATTACTGCGCCTGCGGTCGCACTACTCCGGCGCTCCAGAAGGAAAGTATCAGGCGATACACCGAGGAAGAGGGTGGTGATGACAAGATCAGTTGCGCTGGCGCCCCTGAAGCACATGACAACGCCCTTGCGTACCTCCTTGCTTCGGTAGAGAATTAAGATGGCTGAGTTCCAGGTTCCCCTGATCATCCGCGGCAAGGTGATCGAAGCCTATGATGTCGAGTTTGGCGGTCGCGGCGGGGCGACTTCGTTCACCACGCCATCAGCCTATAAATATGCTAATGATCTTGTTCTCAGTCGGCCGTCGGCCATGTCTGATCTATACGCCATCAGCTTTGTGGACATACTGGATTATCTCGAAGAACTCGGGGCCAGGCTTCAGCTCGATAAAAATGACTATATGCAACAGGCTCTGGAAATGTCGATAAGGACGTCTGGCCTGTCCGAGGCTATCCTGCGCAACTGCTATACGACGATTCACAGGCTATTCGACCGCAACCTTCTGACCGAGATTGCCGACAGGACAATCGGGATCGACCATCTTGAAGGATGGGTCGATCAGTCGCTTGGTAATGCGGGTGGGGCGTCCATCCGGGCATTCGGCGCCCGCGCGATCCATATCACTGCCGGCAACGTCCCCGAAATCGCGGCGGTCACGATCACGCGCAATGCGATCACGCGCAGCGACGCTATCATCAAGACGCCGTCCAACGATCCCATGACTGCAGCGGCAATTGCCCGCACCATGATCGACATGGCGCCGGACCACCCGATCACGCGCCATATAAGCGTTGCCTACTGGAAGGGCGGGGACGAGGCGCTCGAGGAGCGGCTTTATCGGCCTGCCAATATCGAGAAGATCATTGCTTGGGGTGGTGTTGCGTCCATCCGCCACATCTCCGGATATCTGCAGCCCGGCATCGACCTTATCACCCTAGATCCCAAGCTATCCTCGACTATTATCGGCAGAGAAGCCTTTGTCGACGACGCGACAATGCGAGATGTTGCAACGCTTGCGGCGCTCGATGTTGGCGTGTTCAACCAGGAAGGCTGTGTCAACGCACGTGTCATCTATGCCCAGTGCGGCACAGACGACGCAGGGCTGAACAAGGCCAATCGCTTCGGCGAAATGGTGATGGAGCAACTACGGGCGCTCCCGCCAAGATTGAGCGGCCCAGCGGTCAGGCCCGATCCCAAACTGGCTGATGAGGTGAACGCTCTTCGCATGACCAGTGATTGGCACAGGATCTTCGGTGGAGGAGCGGACGGCGGGGTGATCGTTTCCCAAATAGACGAGCCAGTCGACTTCGCTCCGATGCTGAACAATCGCGTTGCCAACATCGTTCCGATCGACGACATCGAAATCCCGGTACGGGCGGTGACGAATTACACCCAGACAATCGGAATATATCCCGAAAATCTCAAGAAGAAGCTGCGTGATCGGCTCTCGCTGCACGGAGCACAGCGCATAGTCTCGTTGGGGGGCGCGGCCCTAGTGGTTCATTCAGGTCCTCAGGACGGCATTGAGCCAATGCGACGCATGTGCCGTTGGATCATGGAAGAAACTCGAGAAAAAACCTATATCAAAGAGGTCATTGCCGCATCGGCAGAGAAATGGCCCTGACATCGAAGCGGTCCGAAGGCCAATTCACCTGACCCTAGTGGACAGGGAGCGGCTGAATACGTCCGGTTAGTTTCGGTATCATCAGAATGATAGCACACGAATCTGATCAGGATTTGTGAATTATTAAGTCAATAAAAAACAAAGGAGGGATGTAATGAACAGGAAATCCATTCTATTGGGATCGGCTTGTGCGGTCGCCGTCATGACCGCATCACCGGCGGCGGCGCAAGCAGTGGATACTGCTCAGGCGCCTGCCGCAGCGCAGGAGATTGGCGGGTTGGAAGACATTGTGGTCACCGCGCAGAAGAGAAGTGAGCGGCTTCAGGATGTGCCCATCGCCATCACCGCAATGACAGCGGAAAGTTTAAGTCGGGCAAATATCAGCAGCACAATGAAATTATCTACGGTGGTACCAGGTCTCGTTACGTATCAGACTGTCGCGTCGTTCCAGCCCTTCATCAGAGGTGTGGGCTCCAATATCGCTTCATTTGGCCTGGAAAATCCAGTGGCAGTCTATTTTGACGGTGTTTATCTTGCCTCCAAGACGGCGGCAGTGTTCGAGCTGGGCGCCATCGAGCGGGTTGAGGTCATCAAGGGGCCCCAGGGAACTCTGTTTGGCCGCAATGCGACTGGCGGAGCCATCAGCGTGTCGACGCGCGCGCCCGGGGCGAACCCCGAATATTCGGCAGAGATCGGCTACGGCCGGTATAACGAGGTGGCAGCCCGCGCAAGCGTGGCCTATCCGCTTTCGGATACCCTACGAGTGATGATGTCGGGTTCCTATCGCAAGGATGACGGGTATATCAAGGATATCGTTGGTGGCCGCACCGAGGGCGCCGTCAACCAATATGCAGCCCTTGCAAAGATCATCTGGTCTCCAACCGACAAGCTTGACGTTGAAGCGACGTACTTGCAATATCGCACGGAGAATAATGCGCCGAACATGGTCCACCTTTTTGAAGGTCAACATGTCGCTCTCCCAGCCGGCACTATCGTTGCAACCGGGGATTATCAGTCCTCATGGGATTTTACGCCGGAGCTGTCGGCAGAGTCCAAAGTGGCGTTTGCCAAGATAAAATACGAACTGGCGGATGGCGTGGATGTCGTCTCGATCAGCAGCTATCAAAAATCGAAGTCGCAGGCGGTCGCCGATGGCGATCGATCAAGTGCGCCTCTCTCATACGCTTTCCAAATGGAAAGAGGGCACGCCGCTTCCCAGGAGCTGCAACTGATGTCGAGAGGAGACGGGCCGTTTTCATGGATCGGCGGCCTGTTCTATTATCGCAATGTCACGCGGAGCGTCCCGACTGACTCGCGCTCCGGGGTCTCAAGCGTGTTTGATCCGGCAACCCTTTCCGGCATCCCTTTTGTCGCGCCATCGGTTACCCGCTTCTACGCTAGGATCCCCACCACTTCCTACGCCGCCTTTGCCCAGCTCACATATCAGCTGAGCGATGCCGACCGAGTCACTGCCGGTATTCGTTACACGGTCGACAAGAAGACGCTGACCAACCAGACCTATTATGTGAACAAAGCCGGCGAGGAGGTGGCAATTGCCGGCCGGAGTGCGGATACAGGGCGGACGTTCAAAAAGCCGACCTGGCGTTTTTCCTACGATCGCAAGTTCGGAGAGGATATTCTCGGATATGTAAGTTATAATAGAGGGTTCAAGAGTGGAGGATACAATCCCCTGAAACCAGCATCGGCGGCTGGTCAGCCCCAACCGGTCCGACCCGAGGTCCTCGATGCTTACGAAGCCGGTATCAAGAGCGAGTTCTTCAACCGGCGGATCCGGGCCAACATCTCGGCCTTCTATTATGATTACAAGAATATTCTCGTCGCGACGATCGACGGGCGCACCCTGACTTCGGATATTGCGAACGCAGCGAGCTCGAGGCACTACGGCTTTGATGCCGACTTCACGGCCGCAGTCACTGATAATTTATCGCTGCGAGCGTCCGGCTCGTATCTGCACGCTAAATATCGCAGATATGAGAGAGCGTCCGTTCAGGCACCGGCACCAAATGGCGGCGCAGCCACTAGCCTGGTCGACGCGTCTGGCGCGAACGTCATCTTCGCTCCTAAATATACGCTGACTCTGGGCGCCGATTACAATATATATATATCGGACACATCTCGATTGTCGCTGAGCACAACTTATTACTATAATGATGGTTTTGACACGCAGCCTCTTGTTTCGAGAACCTCCATCTCGTCATGGTCTAACCTGTCTGCTTCCATGACGTGGCATCTTGCCAGCGATAAATATTTCGTCCGGATATGGGGCGATAACTTGACGAATGAACGGCACCCGATGTTCAAGTTGGCGACTGCGTTCGGCTTTGGCGGCGTCTTCGCAAAACCCATAACTTATGGTGCGTCGGTTGGATTCAATTTCTGATCCTTCGGCATATCGCCCCGGGGCGCGGCGAACGTCTTCGTTCCGCGCCCCGGATTTCCCGCCGGTCATAAGCCATTGAGAGAGGAAAGACATGGTCACTAAAGCCTATGGGGTCCATGCAGGTGACAAGCCGCTAGAGCCGATCGATATTGTCCGCCGCGCGCCTGGCCCGCGAGATGTTCAGGTCGATATCGCCTATTGCGGCGTGTGCCATACCGACCTGCATCAGGTGCGCGATGAACATGGAAACACGCTCTACCCGTGCGTACCGGGTCATGAGATCGTCGGTCATGTTAGCGCTGTCGGCGCGGAGGTCACTGCCTTCGCGGTCGGCGACACGGTCGGCGTCGGTTGCCTTGTCGACAGCTGCCAGCATTGTCATTCGTGCGACGAGGGCCTCGAGCAATATTGCGAGAACGGGTTCACAGCCACCTACAATTTTCCTACCCCCGACGCGCCGGGCCACACGCTCGGCGGCTATTCGCAGCGGATCGTCGTTGACGACAAGTTCGTCCTCAGGATCAACCATCCAGAGGAGCAACTCGCTGCGGTCGCGCCTCTGCTCTGCGCGGGGATCACAACCTGGTCGCCGCTGCGTCGCTGGAATGTCGGCCCGGGCAAAAAGGTGGGCGTCATAGGCATCGGCGGCCTTGGCCACATGGGCGTCAAACTTGCCCGTTCTATGGGCGCCCACGTCGTCGCCTTCACCACCTCGCAAGGCAAGCGCGAGGATGCGCTCGCGCTCGGCGCCAACGAAGTTGTCATGTCGCAAAACTTGGACGAGATGATGGCGCACGCGAACAGCTTCGACCTCATTCTCGACACCGTGGCGGCGGCTCACGACCTCGACGCCTATACATCGCTGCTCAAGCGCGATGGGACGCTGACGTTGCTCGGCGCCCCCGAGCACAGGCACCCCTCGCCCGATGTTGTGAACCTCATCTTCAGGCGGCGACAAATCGCCGGCTCGATGATCGGCGGTATTGCCGAGACGCAGGAGATGCTCGATTTCTGCGCGGAGCGCGAGATCGTCGCCGACGTCGAGATTATCCCGATGCAGCACATCGAGAATGCCTATCAGCGGATGCAGAAGAACGACGTGAAATATCGCTTCGTGATCGACAACTCGACTATCGCGGCTTGATATTTCTTCGGGGCACGGCGCCCGAGGTTTGGAACTCCAGGAGTTGAACGAAAGATACGCAGGTGGCTTATGGATGAGCGGATTTCCAAGAAGATAATCCCTCCCGATGCACTCGCCGAACCGCCATGGGTGGATACTTTAGACCTTTATGGCGTGTGCAGCGGTGCGACGCACAGGCATTATGATGAGGTTAGGACATGACTGATTTCAATCACCCAGAGCTACGCTCTTACTATGATGACCTTATGGATCTTATCGGGCGCAATGAGCCGACGCTTGCGCCCGCCATTCTCAAGGTGCCCGTGACGGACTATACGGATCGTGACCGCTGGGAGCGGGAAGTCAGATTCTTCCGGACGACACCCCTGATGCTCGCACTGTCGGGCGAGCTGCCCGAACCAGGCAGCTATTGGGCGATGACCCGCGTCGGCGTGCCGATGCTCCTGACGCGATTGAAATCGGGCGAGGTGCGACTGTTCATCAATGCCTGCCGGCACCGTGGCGCCAAGGTGGTCGAGGAAGGCAAGGGCAAGCAACCGCGCTTCACCTGTATCTACCATGCCTGGACATATGGGCTGGACGGTAGGCTCCTCGCCTTGCCTGAGAACCGGCTCTTCGGCGATGTCGACAAGAGCTGTTATGGCCTGACTGAGCTTGCCGTAGAAGAACGCGCGGGTCTGATCTGGGGCATGCTCACTCCGGGGATGGCGCTCAATCTTGATGAGCATCTGGGACCGGAGATGCAAAATCTGTTGGCGAAATGTCGTCTCGACCGCTTGCAGACCGTCAACCAGATCGAGCTACCCGCCGCGAACTGGAAGCTGGCTCTTGAAGGCTATCTGGAATCCTATCATTTCATCAGCCTGCATGCCAAAAGCTTCGGCAGCTTTGTATATCCCAACATTCTGAGCTGGACGAAATACGGCCCTCACACGTGGACGATGACGCCGGCCCTGGGGATCGAGAAGTGCGATCCCTCATCGACAGCGGATCTGAAGCGCTATGTGCAGCTCGCCTTTACCTTTTTCCCAAGCACATTCTTCGCATTTGCGAGCGATACGGCCTTTTCGGGCGCCCGAGAGGCCGGGGCTGAGCCGGTAGAGCGAATCTTCATCAATCAGGTCCTGCCCGGCAACAGCCCGGAGACATCGATCACAATCTCGCGCACGATGGTCAGCACCGCCTTCATCGGCACGCCCATCGAGGATGAAACCCGGAACTGGTCGGCGCTGACTCATCAGACCGTCCGCGACGAAGACTATCCCGTGGTCCAAGGTTCGCAAGAGACGCTGCTCTCAGGCGCACAGGAGCATCTCACGTTCGGGCGCAACGAGATAGGTATTCATCACCTCCACCAGACTATGCGCAAGGCTTTGGGCGATGAAGCCCTGGGCGAAGGGCAGAGCTCCTACGACATGGCATAGCTCTGTCGAGAGGGGGCCTAGCGGTTCCAAACCGACACAGGAGATCATATCATGCAACGAATGGTTGTTTTCATGAAGCGCAAGCGGGGCATGAGCCACGAAGACTTCGTGGCGCACTATGAAAATGTGCACATTCCGCTCAACGAAAAATGGATCGGCCCATTCATGTCCGGCTTCATTCGTATCTATCCGAGCGATCTATATGATTTTCTACGTGGAGCAGAATCCGATCCCGCTAAAACCACCCCAGGCTGCGACTATGACGCCGTCAGCATATATACCATTAAGGACGAGACCGCACGGGACGAGTTGATAAAGGTGGCGCAGGATCCCGAATTCGCGCGCGAGATATCGGAAGACGAAGAAAAATTCACCGATCGCGGCGCGGGTCGTTATGGGCTTGCGACCTTTTTTCAAGGGAAGGGACTAAATGGCGCCAGCTAGACGACATGCTGGCCTGAGGCCGGGCATCCCGGCGGATTAACCAAGAGGAGACACTATGAGCGAGCCGGTCATCATCACCATGGTCATCCAATTCAAACCGGAGGTCGCCGACGCTGCCTGTTCGGGCTTTCCTGCGGGGGTCGAAGCGACCCGCAAATTCAAAGGATTTCGCGACCTGAAAGTGCGACGGAACGCCGAGGATGCTTCCCGAGTAATCATTATCGAAGAGTGGGACAGCAAGGAGGATTACCAGGCCTATGTCGCCTGGCGGATGACCGAGGCGGGCGCCGAGGCGTTCGCTGCGACCTTGGCTGGGCCACCGCAGGTCGACTGCTGGCCCGTCAAGATTGTTTGACGAGCTCCGGCTGCTGAGTTCAGAGGCAGTTCCTTCGGATTGTCGGCTCGTCACCCAACCCTCACCGACAGCCGCCACCGGAGCTCATTTCAGTAATACACAGGTGCGTCCGGATCATGGCGAAGCAGGTGCTGGAAGCCGCCCTGCTTCGCTTCCTGCCGCACGTCCGGTCAAGCCACCCGACGCCATATGATTGCCCAGAGCCAAGCCGGCATATTGACCCTGCCGGTCCACGGGAGTCCGCTTTGGCTATCAGCCTTCCTGAAAGCGTACAGGCAGGTTCCCTGAAGAGTTTCGTACGCCTGCCGGCGTCCGAAACTCTTCAGGATTTGAGACAGACAGCTTTTGGGCCGCGGAAGGGGATAGCTGCCTAACCGAACCGCTTAGCCCCCCTCCTTGCGGACGAGAACATTGCAATCAGTCCATGCACTGATAGTCCGGCCAGAACATAGATGACCACGTTGATTGCTGCGAGAATGGCTGTAATTTCAAACACATCCGCCGACCAATTCGGGATGGCAGCGGTCCCAAGAAACCCGATGGAGCTTGGCCAAAGAAATAATCTTGAATAAAGAAAAGCTTCGCTGCCAAGCAGAATGCCAAAATCGATGAGCGCAAACCATGCCTCGAAGATTATGCATACGCTAGCCCCGATTGCGGCTGATAGCAAAGCCGTGGACCGCAGTCGCATATATCCGCACTCCCTCGGCCGAGCGGTGGATGCACCGTCTGTTCAGCGGGTTAAATAGCATCTCGCTGCCGACTAAGCGACCGCTTCCGGGTGACGTCGAGGCTACGCCGACCGTCAGACTGTGGGTCGATCGCTGCCGTTCCATCCATTCTGGTGCGCTATATCTGAAAGGGGTGGTTAGCGGACATTGCCCGGTTATTATGCAGCCTGCTCGGGAGGGGTAATCGATGAAGAAATCTGTAGCTGCGCTCGTCCTCGCCACGATTGCGCTCGCCGGATGCCAGAGGGAGGCGGTCGTCGACGCCGAGCGCGACACACGCCAGGGAGGTCGCTACTTCGGCATCGGCATCTACTCGGCCAACGGCTTATGGGAACACCTCGTCCGCCAGGAGCCGCCGAACGCAGGCCAGAAGAACCCGAAGGCGGCAACGCTCGGTGACGATAGCGAGATCATCGTCGTGGTCGACAGCCGCACCGGCGAAGTCCGTCAATGCGGCAATTTCAGCGGCTATTGCATCAGCACGAACCCGTGGAAGGGCCAAGCCGGATCACTTCCCGCTACCCTCGCTAAGCACGCTTCCGACATAGAGAAGGAAAGCGAAGCACAGGCCAAGGCGGCCTATCCAGGCCCCAGTTGACGTGGATTACCGTAGAGCGTGAAGCGCCTCGAAATGTCGCGCTATGGGTCAGCCCCTGCCGTTTGATCCGTTCTGGTGCGTTATGTCTTAAAGGGTGGATGGCGGACATTAGAACCAGCGCTTCCACCAGGGCGGTTTCGGCCGCCTCTTGAGCCTCAAAGCGATTTTTGGAGCGATCCGGTCATAACTCTCCCAAGTGTCAGAAACATCGTACAGACTTTCAGTCTCCGAGAATTCCTTCTCGTAGTCGGCGAGGTAGGCATTGGGATCGGATGCCAGATCGCCTCCAGCGCCGTAGTAGGCAGCCGCGAACGCATTGCCTTCCTTAGTTAAGTCTTCCTCGGTGAATTTTTCGTCACAGGCGGCAATAAACCACTGGGCCGGACTGATGTTGCGAGCCTTCAGCTTGGCCAGAAGTTCAGCGCTATCGTCGGTGTGTAGTTCGCTTGCCATTCCGTTCAGCACGCACCATGCGACGAATATGGCAATGACCTCCCATAGCGCCCGCCAGTCCTCGTGGCAGTCTTCCAAAAGGCCAGTTTCAGCATCTCCTAGTTGCACCGGTCTCCACCTTCCCACATATGGTCGGAGCGACGTGCCATCGTTCGCGAACGTCTGCAATCAGCAGTTCTTAGTCCTGCGCGTTACGACCAGCTTGGGTCGACCGCTTTCGTTTCATCCATTCTGGTGAGAAAGGATGGACGGCGGACCTTCACGTTGCGGATAGGCGGCGGAGGATCACTCCAACTCCGACGGCCACCAGCCACGCGGGTAGTAGAATGGTGAAATACAGGACGCCGCCGAAGCCATATGTTCCCCAACATTCTTGCCGCTTTTCGATTGCGATATTCGTATGTCCGGGGGCGCAGCCGTTTAAGTCGCGAGCTACAAAAAATGCCGCAACAGGTAGTAGGCACAAGAGCACAAGGCAGCGCCACCGCCACTTTCGATCCTTGATTTGGACGAGGAGAAATGAGGCTGCCGCCGCACATACGAGGGCGAGGGAAGGATAGAAGAGGAGTGGATTAACCCCGAGAAGGCTGGCCATGGCGGAAGTTCCCATAAACGGCAAACGTCTGCAAGTGGGTCGATTGTGTTGAAGAAGTCGGCTCGTGGCAGGATCGGACGTTGCTCGCGGATCAGGCGATCGGGTCGCTGCCGGCTCA
>NZ_JBANFK010000018.1:0-80412 GCF_037861105.1 Rhizorhabdus argentea | reverse complement strand
GGCAGCGACCCGATCGCCTGATCCGCGAGCAACGTCCGATCCTGCCACGAGCCGACTTCTTCAACACAATCCGCCCATGAGCGGTCGTTCGGCCGTTTCGACGTTGACCCCGGAGGCGGACGTTCGTCATTTAGACACTCTGCCAAGTCCGATGTAAGCGGCTTAGATGCACGAGGCCGGTGGGCGCTTTGCTCGTTCTAGTTGCTGGCGGACTTCGCACGTAGTTGATGAACCAACTCAGCAGGACTGTACTAATGGGCAGGGCAAAAGCATGGCTGATGGAGCAGGAGGAGCGGGGCTATTACGAGGCTGAGGGGGCGATCTGTGAGGATTGCGTCACGGATCCCGCGCTGAAGCATTGGGTGTCGCAGAACCTTTCTTACACGGCCTGCCGCTTTTGCGGCGAGGAGTCAGACGATTCGATAGCCGCGAGCTTCGATGAGTTCATCGGGGTCGTTCTTACCGGGGTGCGCTTCGACTGGAATCATCCCGACGACGAAGGCATCATGTATATCTCCGCCGAAGGTGGCTATCAGGCTTCGACCAGCGATAGCTGGGAAGTCCTTGGCGACTACGATATAAGCGAGGACAGCGACGTGATTGACGCAATCATCGACGTTGTGGGCAGCGACGGATGGGTGGAGCGCGAATATTATGTCGGCGACAAGAGCCAGCGGCTCGAATTGGGATGGGACGCGTTTAAGGGCGTCGTTAAACACCAGACGCGCTATCTCTTCCTGACGCCGGAAGATAACAATCATTCTGCGGAAGTACCGCCATCGAGGATGCTGGCCACCATCGGCGCTACGGTAATTGACGAGCTAGCTGAGCTCAACCTCATCGAAGCGATCGCGGCTGAGACCGACCTCTTCCGCATCCGTATCGGCGCCGATCTCTACCAGACGGGCGCCGAGATCGGGACACCGCCTGCACAATTCGCGACCCAGTCGAACCGCATGAGCCCTGCCGGCATACCGATGTTCTACGGTGCGTTCGATGTGGAAACCGCCCGGCTGGAGACATTCGATCCCGAGCATCATGCGGGGCAGATCCTCTCGATCGGGACATTCCATCCGACGCGCAATCTAAGGGTGCTGGACCTTGCCGATCTGCCGGACATACCGAGCGTGTTCGAAGAGGACGGGCATCACCGCATTCACCCGCTGCGTTTCCTCCATGCCTTTGCCCGTGACATCGCGAAGCCGATCGCTCGCGATGGGCGCGAGCATATCGAATATGTGCCGACGCAGATCGTCACTGAATACTTCAGGCGCGTTTTCCGCGATGCGGAGGATCAGGCAATCGACGGTATCATCTATCGTAGTTCCAGGGACGGCGGCGAGCGCGCGTTCGTGCTGTTTTGCGATAATGAGCAGTGCTTCGTGGCCGAGGAAGGTCGGGTGTTCCTTGAGCAGCTGCTGAACCTGACCGCCGTCGCGCACGAGCAGGCCTGACCGGTGGGCGACCGATGCCGCAGCGACACACTAGATCATCAGCAAGGGACTTGCGGCGTCGCGTGACGCGACGGTATTACGGTGACAGTGTAATACAGCCGCTGTCACCAGACAGCGCAGAAAAGCGATTAAGTGCACTGTCAGCGTAATTTGCCGATACATATGCGTAGATCGATGGATGGCATAGCGACCAGATTGAAATTGGGCGTGCGGCTCGCGCGAACACGGCAGATATCGGCGATACCGTAATGAAAGATGCCACGCAAAGGGGTCTCCAGTAAGTTAGCATCGTCTGGGCGCCTGGCGGGCCCTTTCCCCTGCGTAACAACTCCTCTATACTGCTTCGTGGCAGCGTGCCGGTGTACCGGCCCGTTCCCTGAAGGTCGTTTTGGCAATCTCCTGTCGAGTTCGGTGCCCGGATCGTCGTTAAGGCGGCCGGCAAGGGCCTCGGCACCATGGCGAAAGCCGGCAACGCGATTGGGCGTGATCGGCTCCAGCATCGGGAAGGAGTTGAGCCAGTGCCTTGTGTCATCTACTGCCCCAACAGGGCATCGGACGACTTGCGGGGGGTCGGGCCCGGGCGGCGAGCGCGTGAGGCGGGCAATGGGCCCGTTGCGCCCCGCGTCCGCAACCGCCCCAGAACAGACGTTCGCGTTTTGTTCCAGGCGCTGCTTGCGTTCGCGGTCACACTTGGTGTAGCCTGCGGCTCTGTCTGGGATCGCCCGGAGAGTGTCAGTGTCGAGTTCGGTGCCCGGATCGTCGTTAAGGCGGCCGGCAAGGGCCTCGGCACCATGGCGAAAGCCGGCAACGCGATTGGGCGTGATCGGCTCCTACGAACCGCCGGGCTAGGATGACTAGGGGCACCGGCGGCAGCTAGATGAACGCATTTCAGAAGTCGATTTCGCAACAATCCCTGCACCGCGTCTGGAAAGAACGCCGCGCTCATCTGCGCAAGTCGTGCTTTGGCATTGATCGGGTCAACGCCGCAGATTTCGAACGCAAACTTTCCGGGGAGCTGCGAGAGGTGCAGTACCGGGTGGCGGCAGGGTTCACGCCTCACGGCCTCTTAGCACTCCTCAAGCCAAAGCCGAATGGCGGATTTCGCGTCATCTGCGTTCCCACCTTTGCAGATCGCTTGCTGCAGTTCAGCATCCTGGAACAGCTTCGTCCCCGCCTCCCTTCAATGGGGCTGGACAATGCTGTCAGCTATGGGCTGGCACCCGGTGGCGATCGTAGCGTCCTTGGGGCTAGGAAGTTCGCCTGTGCGGCGAGAGCAGAGCGTCCTTGGGTATACAAAACGGACATCCAGAAATTCTTTGATAACATCGACCGCGTCATACTCCAGGCGGCGATGAAGCGGGTTGTGCGACAGCCTTCGTTGGGGCCGCTCCTTGATGCTTTTCTCCAAACAGAGATCGAAGGTGGGCTTGATTCCGGTTGGAAGGCGGCCATCGCAAAAAATGGCATCATAGCCGGTCGGGGTGTCAGACAAGGAATGCCACTCTCTCCCCTTTATGCTGGAGCATACCTTCGAGACCTTGACCGATACCTGATACGTACGGGGGCTCCGACTGCGCGATATGTGGACGACATCGCATCCTTCTTTGCAACCGAAGACGAGGCGTTTAATTTCCATAGGTCTCTGAAGACCACGCTGAGCGATCTAGGGCTAACTATTGGCGATCCGGGCGAGCCGGGATCGAAGACCGTGATCTACAGGCCGCAGGAGCCCGCGGAGTTCCTCGGAATGGAGTTGGCGAGGTCGCCGACCGGAACCTACCGCTTACGAGTCGGAGCGAGGGTGATCGACAAGATCGTTCAAAGGATCATGGATGCTCAGACCCCTGCGGCCCTTCTTGAGCGACAGGTGTCCCTCACGAATATGGGCACCTATTTTCGCAGCCTGCAATCCGGGTTTTTGAACGCCTACGCAGCTGCGGAAAACAAAGATGACCTTGAAGATGCGATGGCAAAGGCGAGCGCGAAAGCCCAGCACAAAGTGCTGACCGCGGTGTTCGGAACGGCTCAGCTAGCGGCGCTCGGATCAACAGAGCGTCGATTTATTGGAGTCGACTTGGATGCTTAGTCATCCTCAATGCGATCGCTAGAGCCGCGCGGCGCACCGCGCTGGCGAAGGAGTACATGTCCGTATTTTCATGGTTGGCGCCCGAAAGCCGCCAGTCTTCTCCGGGCCCATCAGCAACATCTAGAGAATTGGCCTTGGCTTCGATCGGACCTTGGACACCCCGCTGGCGTCATCAATCTGAAATCGCGAGACATCCCGCTCCCCCGGAAGCCCGAGTCCCTCCAGAACCGCGGTCGCGCTTCTGATGGTTCGGGATTCGCCTGCCAGTGAATTAACTGTGCCGGCCTACGGTTCCCGCCTGTGCGGGAATGACGATGGTGGGGGCGCGGGGCGAGAGGACAGACAGCGCCCCGGCTTACGACGTGGCTGACTCTCCACACCGCCGTTTATCGCGAAAAGCACAGCGATGGCGTGCTGTAAGGTCAGCCGCTGCGAAGCTTTCGCTATTTCGGCGAAAAATGTGCCGGGAAGATCGAGTTGATGGAAGTGACCAATCCTCAGTGGCTGGATTTGTTCGAGACGATCCAAGGCTAGGGAGATCCCAGCTTTCGCTGGGATGACGGGGAAGGGCTGGGATGACGGAGAAAGGCTGGGATGACGGGGATGGGAGGCAGATCCAGTGGCTGATGCGCTTGCCTGGACGGGGGCCGGGCCGCTCGTGACGGTGCGGTAGCGAAAACCGGTCGCTTCCGTCATTCCAGCGAAAGCTGGAATCTCGCTTTTCTTGATCTAAGCTCCGGTCATGCAGGGCGGCTGGCCGTACATCATGACCAATCGGGCGCGCGGCGTTCTATACGTCGGGGTGACGGCGGACCTCTCCGCGCGGATCTGGCAGCATCGTGAAGGCGAGGGTTCCGATTTCTGCAGGCGGTACAAGTTGACGCGGCTGGTTTTGGCCGAACCGCATGGTTCGATCGTCGAGGCGATCGCGCGGGAGAAGATGCTCAAGGCCTGGAAACGTGCCTGGAAGATCGAGTTGGTCGAGGCGGCCAATCCGCGGTGGATGGATTTGTTCGAGACGATCCAGGGGTAGGGAGATCCCAGCTTTCGCTGGGATGACGGAAAAGGGCTGGGATGACGGAGAAAGGCTGGGAGACGGAGAGAGGGCGGCCTATTCCGTCATTCCAGCGAAAGCTGGAATCTCCCTTTTCTTCACTCTGACGGTGGCCAATCGCGAAGCTTGCCTCACCCCCCACAGGCTCAGAAACGGAAGAAGGTCTTGCTGGCGGGCGTGGCCTTTGCCTTGTCGCACATTGCGCGGACGGCCTGCCAGGCGGCGGGCTGCAGCGCCGGCGATGGGTGGTGCAGGGTGCGGGCCGCCGCGGCGAAGCGGCGGCGGCGATCGGCCGATGGGGGATGGCTTGCCAGATAGGCGAAAATGCCGGGATCGGCGCTCTCGTCGCGGCCGAGCCGGGCGAACAGGGCGGCGGTGGCCGCGGGGCTGATTCCGGCCGATCGGAGATGCTCGATCGAATAGTCGTCGGCCTCCGCCTCGGCCGCGCGGCTGTAGCGCGAATCGAGCAGCGCCTGGCCATATTGCGCGGTGTTGCCGCCCGAGCCCACCAGCAGGCCGATCCCGAAACGGCGCATCATGGCGACGAGCACATGGCGATGTTCGACATGGCCGATCTCATGCGCCAGCACGCCGGCGAGTTCGTCGGGCGATCGCGCCTCGGCGATCAGCCGATCGAATATGAGGATCCGCCCGCCCGGCAGCGCGACGGCGTTGACCACCGGAATATCGAGCACCGTCACGCGGATCGGGCGGCTCGCCGGCGATAGCCGCCGGGCGAGGCCATCGAGGGCTTTCTGCCCCTCCGGCGCATGGCAGGCATGGGCCTCGAAGTCGCCGCTGATGCTGTCGCCCAGCCGCTGTTCCCAGGCGAAGGGGATCGCTCGCGCCAGCAGGTCGAGACCGGAGATGGCGCCGAGCAGGATCAGTGCCGATAGCGCGGCGCCGGCGATGGCAGCGGGCCACAGGCCGAGGCGGTCGATCAGCCGGCCATAGCGGAGGGGTCCGGGCAGCCTCGCCAGCCAGTCCGTCGGGGGATCCTGGTCGAAACCGAGCCTCCACCCGGGGATGTCGGAACGGCCGAAGCAGAGAAGCCGGCCATCGAGACGCCGCAGCAGGCCCAGCGCGACGGCGGGGAAGCCGTCGATGGCGAGGCGGTCGCCCTCCAGCGTAACCGAGACGGCATGGCGGGACGCCGATTGGCCATCGTAGAGCCACGCCGTTGCGCGCATCGCCGCTGGGTCAGAAGGCTCCGACATCGAACGCGTCCAAAAGCCCCTCGCCCTGTGTCGGCATCGCGGTGGTCGACTGCGTCAGATCGGCCAGCGTCACCTCCCCGGTCGCTTCGAGATGACGGATGAAGAAGGCCCAGTTGCGATAGCCGAGGAAGATCATCGCGATCCCCAATGTGACGATGACGAGCGCGATGGTGCCGAAGATGAACTTGAACCAGTCGACCGATCGCGCAGTGAACGCGAAGCCGATCTTGTCGAGCGTAAGCGCGCCGATCGCCTCGCGCAGGAAGGCGGCATAATAGAGGATCGCGATGATCCCCATCGTGAAATAGACGGCAAGCGCACCAAGGAAGATCATCACAAAGGTCTCAGGCGTCGGCGGGCCTCCGCCAGCAACCGCGCCGCCAACCGCCGCGATGCCGCCGACGCAGCCGACGATCGGCAAGAGGTAGAAGAGCAGGAACCGGCCGATGATCGGGCGCCAGCTGGCATTTGCGGCGAAAGCGTTACTGCCGAAGCTGAGCCGATTCCACCGCTCGTTCCAGAGGCTCGTCATCGACCAGGGCATGAGGACGCCCAGTATGAAGATACCGAGCGCGGTCCTCCACAGGGCGGTGAGCGCATAACCCCAACCCTGATCGTCGCTGCCGCCGCGGATGCCATGCCACAGGGTGCGGCTGAGCCGATAGCGCAGGGTGCGATAGCGGGCGAGGCCGTAGAGATAGATGAGCGCGACATAGGCCACCATGCTGAGCAGCACGGCGCCGCCGACATGGCCTCGCACCACGAGGCCCTGCACCACGAACTGCAGCACGGCGATCGGCAGGAACAGGAGCAGCGCCACCAGGAGGAAGCCGATGAACAGCTCCTTGCCGGTGCCGGTCCACTCGAGCGGATCGCCGATGAAGTCGGTCCGGCTCCACAGATAGCGGCGCTCGCGGGTCTTGGCCCAGAAGCGGTAGATGCCCAGCGTGACGATGATCAGCAGCAGGTTGGTGAAGGCGATCGGTGCGAATTCGCGCCAGCTGCCATGGAACTGGAATGCGCTGCCCGCCTGCTCGTCCGCCATCTGCCGTCTCCCCCCGTGCCCGGCGGCATGGGACTATGCGCGGTCGGGAGCGTCAAGGACTTTCCGGTCCGAAATGATGTGATGGAGTGGAGGTCCCTGGCGTTGGATGTGCCGCGTTCAACGTCGTCATCCCGATGAAAATCGGGACCCAGATCCGCAACGAAACAAGGTGTGTGCTGACAGGCCGGCATTCTCCTCTCGCTGTGAGTGCATATGGGTCCCGATTTTCATCGGGATGACGAAGAGGGAGAAGAAGGCTGGAATCGCGAAGCTTGCCCCGTCCCCCATATCGCGGGCATAAGCCGCGCTCCGCAAATCCGAGGATTCAGCTTTTCCCATGTCCGATCTTCTCACCATCACGCTTCCCGACGGCTCGGTGCGCGAAGTGAAGAGCGGGACTACGCCCGGGGAGATCGCCGCGGCGATCGGGCCGGGGCTGGCGAAGGCGGCGATCGCGGCGCGGGTCGATGGCGAGTTGCGCGATCTCGATCGGCCGCTGGAGGGCGACGCGACGCTGGCGCTGGTGACGGCGCGCGACGAGGCCGATGCGCTGGAGCTGGCGCGGCATGATTATGCGCATGTGCTGGCCGAAGCGGTGCAGAGCCTGTTCCCCGGCACGCAGATCACTTTCGGCCCGTCGACCGACGACGGCTTTTATTATGATTTCGCGCCGCCCCAGGTGGATGGCAAGCCGCGGCCCTTCACCGAGGAGGACCTCCCAGCGATCGAGGCGGAGATGCGCCGGATCATCGCCGCGAACAAGCCGCTCAAGCGCGAAGTGTGGAGCCGCGAGCAGCTGATCGCGCGCTGGACGGCGCAGGGCGAGAGCTTCAAGGCGGAATGGGCCGCCGAGCTGCCCGGCGACGAGCCGCTGACGGTCTATTGGTCGGGTGGCGACTGGCTCGACATGTGCCGGGGGCCACATCTGCCCTCCACCGGCAAGCTTGATCCACAGGCGTTCAAGCTGACGCGCGTCTCGGGCGCCTATTGGCGCGGCGACCAGAAGAACGCGATGCTCAGCCGCATCTACGGCACCGGCTGGCTCAGCAAGAAGCAGCTCGATGCGCACCTGACCCGGCTGGAGGAGGCCGCCAAGCGCGACCATCGCCGCATCGGCCAGGACATGGACCTGTTCCATCTCCAGTCGGAGGCGCAGGGCTCGGTGTTCTGGCATCCCAAGGGCTTCCGCCTGTGGCGCGAGCTGGAGGCCTATATGCGCCGCCGGCTCGACTCCGCCGGCTATGAAGAGGTGAAGACGCCGCAGCTGATGGACGCGCGCCAGTGGGAGCAGTCCGGCCATTGGGGCAAATATCGCGAGAATATGTTCGTCGTCCCCGACGAGATTCCCAATGCCGAGGAAGAAGGGCCGGTGCTGTCGGGCGAGGGCGACCTGATGGCGCTCAAGCCGATGAATTGCCCGGCGCACATCCTGATCTTCAAGCAGGGGATCAAGAGCTATCGCGACCTGCCGATCCGCATGGCCGAGTTCGGCTGCTGCCACCGCAACGAGCCGCATGGCGCGCTGCACGGCATCATGCGGGTGCGCCAGTTCACCCAGGACGACGCGCACATCTTCGTGCGCGAGGACCAGCTGATCCGGGAGATCAAGGATTTCTGCGACCTGCTCGACGCGGTCTATCGCGACCTCGGCTTCGACAGCTATGCGATCAAGCTGGCGCTGCGCCCCGAGGCGCGCTTCGGTTCGGACGCGATGTGGGACAAGGCCGAGCAGACGCTGCGCGACGCGGTCGCGGCCTCGGGCCGGGCGACCGAGGCGTTCGGCTGGGAAGAACTGCCGGGCGAGGGCGCCTTCTATGCGCCGAAGCTCGAATTCCACCTGACCGACGCGATCGGCCGCACCTGGCAGGTTGGCACGATCCAGGCGGACACGGTGCTGCCCGAGCGGCTCGACGCCTCCTATGTCGGCGAGGATGGCGAGCGGCATCGGCCGGTGATGCTCCACCGCGCGATCCTCGGCACCTTCGAGCGGTTCATCGGCATATTGATCGAGCATCATGCCGGGCGCTTCCCGCTATGGCTGGCGCCGGTGCAGGCGGTGGTCGCGACAATCGTGTCGGATGCCGACGATTATGCCCGCGAGGTCGAGGCGAAGCTCATCGCGGCCGGGCTGCGCGCCGAGAGCGACCTGCGCAACGAGAAGATCAACTACAAGGTGCGCGAACATTCGGTCGCCAAGGTCCCGGCGCTGCTGGTGGTCGGCAAGCGCGAGGCCGAGGAGGGCACCGTCGCGATCCGGCGGCTGGGCGAGCAGGCGCAGACCGTGCTGCCGCTCGATGAGGCGATCGCCGCGCTGAAGGCGGAGGCGACGCCGCCCGATCTGCGGCGATAACTTCCCGCTTATATCCTGGAATCCGTTTGGTTCGAGCGAAGTCGAGAACCCAGCCCGAGCACTGCGAGGGCTCCTCGCTTGCGCTCGGAGGGGCATCTCGACTTCGCTCGATGCAAACGGGTGAAGAGATAGCGACGAAGCGCGGCGTAAAACACCGCGAGCCATCTTTCAAAATGCAGCGCGAATGCCTATATCGCGCCCCTTAAGTCCACGACAGGAGATTTCGCTATACGTCCCCCGATGATGCGCCGCCCCTTGGGGCAGCAGCCGATGCCGCTCAATGGCCCGCGCTACAATGAGTTCATCCAGTCGCCCAAGGTCCGGGTGATCGATGAAGCTGGCGAGAATCTGGGCGTGATGTACACGCGAGAAGCGATGGAGCAGGCCCAGGAGGTCGGGCTCGATCTGGTCGAGGTTTCCCCCAACGCCGACCCGCCCGTCGCCAAATTCCTCGATGTCGGCAAGTTCAAGTACGAGGCCCAGAAAAAGGCCAATCTTGCCCGGAAGTCGCAGAAGACGCAGGAGATCAAGGAGATCAAGATGCGTCCGAACATCGACGACCATGATTATGATACCAAGATGAAGAAGATCCACGAGTTCATCGACGAGGGCGACAAGGTGAAGGTCACCCTGCGCTTCCGTGGCCGCGAACTCGCGCATGGCCAGCTCGGCATGCAGGTGCTCCAGCGCGTCCAGGCGGACATGATCGAGACTGCCAAGGTCGAGCAGTTCCCACGCATGGAAGGCCGCCAGATGCTGATGGTGCTGGCGCCGAAATAAGCGGCGCATCGGCCTCGTTCGTCATTCCGGCGAAGGGCCGGGATGACGATCACAACGAGCCTGGACCGATTCGCAGCTAGCAGGTCAGGCGGCGGCATGCCGGCTTAGTCGTCCGTCCACCCAGCGCAGCGCATATCCCAGCGCGAGGAAGACCAGAGCGATCACGGCCATGTTGGCCAGCACCGCCGGATAGCCGAGGTGCGCGACGTTCATGAACGGATAGGGATACCAGCCCGTCGCCGCGCCATGGACCAGTGTCCATCCGCCAAATCCGAGCGGGAAGAACAGCCAGCGCAACGGCGCCGCCCGATCGATCCGGCCATGGGCGCCGAAGGCCAGCCAGCACGCCGTCCAGCCGGCGGGCACCAGCTGATGGACGAGCAGATTGCCCCACCAGCCGAGTGCTCCGGGCAGCACCATGTGCCGCAGCAGGACATGGAAGATCAGCGCCACCACCAGGATGTGGAGCGTTACCGCAGCGCGGGTCGCAGGGCGGACCGCCCAACCGTGAAACCGCCCGCCCGGCAGCGCGAAACCGATCGCCGCGACAGCGACCAGCGCGTTGGTCAGGATCGTGAAGAAGCTGAGGAAACGCAGCGACCGCATGGCGATCTGGTCCGGATGGCCCAGCACGATCGCATAGTGGCAGGCGAGCCCGGCCATCGCCAGCAGGGCGACGCCGAGATGCGCGGCGCGGCTGGGATGACGCGCTGCGCGGACATCTACGCCCAGATCAAGCCGCTTTCCGCGCCGGCGCCCCGGCCGCCGCATCGACCACCAGCCGTTCCAGCGTCTTCAGCCGCGCGGTGCTGGTAATCTTGTCGCCGGTCAGGTCCGCCACGTAGAACACGTCGACCGCGCGCTCGCCATAGGTGGCGATGTGGGCGGAGTGGATCATCACCTTCGCCTGAAACAGCGCGTGGGCGAGCGCATAGAGCAGCGCCGGCCGGTCCCGGGCGTTGACCTCGATCACGGTGTAGCGGTTCGACGCACGGTTATCGATCAGCGCGGCGGGTTCGATCGTGAACGCGTCGGCGCGCGCGCGCGCGTGCGGCTTGGCGAGCAACCGGTCGGCCATGCGATTGCGGTTGTGGAGCGCATCCTCGATGGCGATGCCGAGCCGCTTCATCCGGTCATGCTCGTCGAACGGCTGTCCGAACGGATCCTGGACGAGCAGATTGTCGATCGCCATGCCGTCGCGGGTGGTGTGGATACGCGCGTCGATCACGTTGGCGCCGGCCAGGTGAATCGCGCCGGCGATCCGGTAGAACAGGCCGGGATGATCGCCGGCATAGATGCTGACCAGCGTCGCGCCGCGGTCGGGATCGGGCGCGGCGACGATCGACAGGGGTTTGGCGGCGCCGTCGGCGGCCTCGATCAGCCGGGCATTGCCCTCCAATATGTCGACGCTCTCGGCTACCCAATAAGCTTCGGGGAAACGCGCGACATAGGCAGCGAAGCGAGCCTCATTCCAGCCCAGCCGCTCGCGCAGCTGGGCGTGCTTGGCCGAGATCCGCTCGCGCCGGCCGGTCTGCTTGTGGCCGAGCCGCAATACTTCCTCGGCGGAGGTATAGAGGTCGCCGAGCAGCTGGCGCTTCCAGCTGTTCCACACCGCGGGGCCGACCGCGCGGATATCGACGACCGTCAGGCAGAACAGCAGGCGCAGCCGCTCCGGGCTCTGCACCGTCTCGGCGAAATCGAGGACCGTCTTGAAGTCGCTGAGGTCGCGCTTGAACGCCGTGTCCGACATGACGAGATGATGGCGCACCAGCCACGCGACCGTCTCGGTCTCGGCCGCGGTCAGCCCGAAGCGCGGGCACAGCTTCTCGGCGACCTCCGCCCCGAGCACGCTGTGATCGCCGCCCCGCCCCTTGGCGATGTCGTGGAGCAGCACCGCGGCATAGAGCACGCGGCGCGAGACGATGTTGCGGATGATCGCCGATGCGACCGGGTGGTCTTCCTTGAGCTCGCCCTTGTCGATCTGCGACAGCAGGCCGATCGCCCGGATCGAATGCTCGTCGACCGTGTAATGATGGTACATGTCGAACTGCATCTGCGCGACGACGCGGCCGAAATCGGGCACGAAACGGCCGAACACGCCGGCTTCGTTCATCCAGCGCAGTATCTTTTCGGGTGTATGGTGCGAGGTCAGCACGTCCAGGAAATAGGCGTTGGCGCGAGGGTCCCGGCGGACGACATTGTCGATCAGCCGGGCATCGCGCCCCGCCGCGCGCATCGCCAGCGGGTGAATGTCGAGGCCGTGGCGATCGGCGATGACGAACATCTGCAGCAACCGCACCGGATCCTGCGCGAAGAAGTCGTCGCTCGGGATCGCAAGCCGCCCCCGATCGAGCGAGAAGCCGTCGAGCTTGGTCGGCTTGCGGCGCAGCGATGGCAGGCCGAAGCGGCGTCCGCGGCTCGCGAAGGTGTCGTCGATATGCGCGAGGAAGATCGCGGTCAGGTCGCCGACCCGCTTCGCGGTCAGGAAATAATGCTGCATGAAGCGCTCGACCGCGGATTTGCCCGGCCGCTCGGCATAGCGCATCCGGCGGGCGATCTCCGGCTGGACGTCGAACGTCAGCCGCTCCTCGGGACGCCCGGCGACGATATGGAGGTGGCAGCGCACCGCCCACAGGAAATTCTCGGCCTTCTGGAACTGGCGGAGCTCGGCGCGGGTGAGCAGTCCCTTGTCGACCAGCTCGGGCACCGAGCGTACCTGATAAACATATTTGCCGATCCAGAACAGCGTGTGGAGATCGCGCAGCCCGCCCTTGCCTTCCTTCAGATTGGGCTCGACGACATAGCGGCTGTCACCCATGCGGCGATGGCGTTCGTTGCGCTCGGCGAGCTTGTCGGTGACGAAGCCCTTCGCGGTGCCGTTGACGACCTCGCGTGCGAACAGGTTCGCCGCCTCGTCATACAGCGCCTCGTCGCCCCACACGAACCGCCCTTCCAGCAGCGCGGTGCGGATAGTGAGGTCGCTCTTTGCCATACGCAGCATTTCGTCGAGCGAACGGCTCGAATGGCCCACCTTAAGGCCGAGGTCCCACATCGAGTAGAGCATCGATTCGATGACCTGCTCCGACCAGCTGGTCTGCTTCCACGGGGTCAGGAAGGCGAGGTCGACGTCCGAATGGAGCGCCATCTCGCCGCGCCCATAGCCGCCGACCGCCATCAGGCTCAGCCGTTCCGCTGCCGACGGATTGTTGATCGGGTAGAGCCGTTCGACAGTGAAGTCGTAGATCAGCCGCAGGATCTGATCGGTCAGGAAGGCATAGGCCGCTGCGGCTTCGGAGCCGCGTGTCGGCGCAGCGTCCAGCCGCCGCGCGATCTCCGCACGGCCCTCGTCGAGCGCCGCCTTGAGGATCGCGGTGCCCTGGCCTCGCAATGCGGCGGCATCGTTGCTGCCGGGCATCAGCGCAGCCAGCGCATCGCCCACCCCACGTCGATCTATGATCGCACGGCGGTTGGGCAGCAGTTCGAACTTCGTGACCATGCTGCGGACATAAGGGCGATTCGGGTAAAGAGCTAGGTCGCCGAGCGCACGGATCCGCAATGGCGGCATCGGTCACGATCGATGCGAACCGGCTCGCAGCAGGTCTCGCACAACTCCATCGCCTCGGGGTCGATCCTGAGCGCCGCATAATGGCCGGTCGCCGGTAGCCGCAGCAGAACGAACATCGCCACCGGCCCGCACAGCAGCGCCGCGCCGAGCCATGCGACCGGGTGGCGATCCTTGGCCATGGCGAGCGTCATTGCGCCAATGACGCTGGTTCCCCACAGCCACAGCAGGACCGCCGTCAGCATTGCTGGCCGGAACCGCCATCGCCGGCCGCCATCAGGGCCGGTGCCGCGGCATCACCGCGGGGCCGTCGGCCCCATAGGGATACCAGGGCCGGCTGATCTGCCCCTCCCCTGCCTTGAAGAAATACTGGCTGCAGACCAGCCAGCCCTTGAGCGGCCGCAGCGGCAATATGCAGGTGACCAGCAGCAGCGGCACGGAGGTGGCAAGCTGGACCCACAGCGGCGGGCTCGCCCAGATCTCCAGCATCAACGCGAACACCACCGCAGGGATGCAGCCGAAGCAGATCACGAAAAAGGCGGGGCCATCGGCGGGATCGGCGAAATCATAGCTCAGCCCGCACGAGTCGCATCCCTTGGCCAAAGCGAGGAAGCCGTCGAACAGGCGTCCCTCGCCGCAGCGCGGGCAACGGCCGCGCAGGCCGGTACGGATCGGCTCCAGTCTTGGCCATTGCTTTTCGATCAATTCGGGCATGACGCGACTCCTATCGGTCTATGCCCCTCAGCTAGGATATTGTATGGCTGACACAACCATACATAAATAGCGGTACTCTCCATGCAAAGCTGGCTCGAGCGGCTGCCCGAAACCGGCGGCCCCAAATATCTTGCCATCGCCGATGCCATCGAGCAGGCGATCCGAAGCGGCGGACTGCGCCCCGGCGAACGCCTGCCGCCGCAGCGCGCGTTGGCCGAAACACTCGGCGTCGACCTCACCACCATCACCCGCGCCTATGGGATGGCGCGCGACGCCGGGCTGATCGAAGGGGCGGGCAGGCTGGGCAGCTATGTCCGCAACAGCACCGCGTTGCCGCTGGCCGACCTGACCGGCGACAACGGCATGATCATGCCGCCGCAGCCGGGATCGGCGCTGCTGCCGGCGGCGATGCGCGACGGGCTGGTGAAGCTGCTGCGCGCCGGGGGACAGTCGCCGCTGCTGCAATATCAGCCGAGCGGCGGCGCGATCCGCGACCGGCAGGAGGCGGCGCGCGCGCTGACAAGGCGCGGCATGCCCACGGAGGAGGATATGGCGATCGTCACCGCCGGCGGGCAGAATGCGCTCCACGCGATCCTCGGCACCGTGCTGTCGCCCGGCGATGTCGTCTGCGCCGGCCGGGCGACCTATCCCGGCATGCTCGCGCTTGCCCGGCGCTTCGGCCTGACCGTGCAGGCGCTGGACGGCGACGCGGAAGGCGTCGACCCCGGCGCGGTCGAACAGGCCGCACGCCAGGGCGCCCGGGCATTGTACATCGTCCCCACCAACGACAACCCCACGACCGCGACGCTGGGCCTGGAGCGCCGCGGTGCGATTGCCGCGGCGGCGCGCCGCCACGGCCTGCTGCTGATCGAAGACGACGCCTATGGGCTGCTGCCGGCCGCGCCCTTGCCGACGCTGGCGAGCCTCGCGCCCGAGCTGAGCTGGCATATCGCCAGCGTCTCGAAGATCATCTCTCCGGTGCTGCGCGTCGCCCATGTCCGCGCGCCCTCGGTCGAGGCAGCGCGGCGCCTGATCGCGGACATCCATGAGACAGCGATCATGCCGCCCCCGCTGAACGCGGCGCTCGTCACTCTGTGGCTGCGCGACGGCCTGTTCGCCGAATTGGTCGGCAAGGTGCGCGCCGAGGGCGTCGCGCGGCAGCGTATCGCGGCGCAGTGGCTCTCCGGCCTGGACCATGCCGCCCATCCCGAAGGCTATCATATCTGGCTGCGGCTGCCGGCTGAGATCGACCCCGCCGGCTTGGCGGCATCGATCCGCTCGGAAGGCCTGTCGATCGTCCCGGGTTCCGCCTTTGCGGTGGACCCGTCCGTAGCCGGCCCAGCGGTCCGCATCTCAATCGGCGGCGCGCTGGATCATCTTCGCCTCGGCCGCGCCTTCGAGCGGCTGCGCGCGGCTATAGGCTAATAGCAAGATGCAGTGATCGAACCTGCCGAGGCTGTGCTGAAGGGGATCGTGGCAAGGCATTCCATGGATTTCCCCGTCATTCCCGCGAAAGCGCACTGCTGTCCGGGATTTTCTTGCGTCCGGCCGGGTGCCGACCGGAATTGTTGGGGATTTGCTCGGAAGACCATCGCTCAGACATCGTTTTCTTGATCGAGGGCATGCTCTCCCTCCTGCGTCTCCCCAGCGCAGGCTGGGGTCCATGTCTTTCGCCATTTTCGAGGCCATCGAGAAGGAGAGAGACATGGATGCCAGCCTTCGCTGGCATGACGATAGAGAAATTCCGGACAGCAGTGCGCGAAAGCGGGAATCCACGGAACGGGACGTTTTTGTCAGATGTGCCGCCGTCCATGGATTAGCTGTGCTGGCCTACGGCTCCCGCTTTCGCGGGAATGACGGCTGGGGAAGGTCCGGCCATCAGGCGCGACCCTAGGAAGGGGATCGATGATGGGTAGCCATCATCGATCCCGGCTGCAGCAATGTCACGCGTCGGCCTCGCGCGCGATCGCCTTCAACCGATAGACCAGTTCGAGCGCCTCGCGCGGCGACAATGCATCGGCATCGATCGACTCGATCTCCCGCCGCAATGGATCGGGGGCCGCCTCGGCCGTCTGCGCGGCCGCAGCAAAGAGCGGCAGGTCATCCAGCCCCGCGGCCAGCCCGCCGGTTGCGGCCTTGCCGGCTTCGAGCTTCTTGAGCACCTCGCGGGCGCGCGCCAGCACCGGCGGCGACAGGCCGGCGAGCTTGGCGACGGCGATGCCGTAGCTGCGATCGGCAGGGCCCCGGGCGAGTTCGTGGAGCAGCACCAGCTCGCCCTTCCATTCGCGCGCGCGAACATGGTGCAGCGACAGAGCGTCGAGCCGTTCCGCGAGACGGGTGAGCTCGTGATAATGGGTTGCGAACAGGCAACGACACTTGTTGATGTCGTGCACCGCCTCGACCACCGCCCAGGCAATGGCGAGGCCATCATAGGTCGATGTGCCGCGCCCGACCTCGTCGAGGATGACGAAGCTGCGCTCGGTAGCTTGTGCAAGAATTGCTGCGGTCTCGACCATCTCGACCATGAAGGTCGATCGCCCGCGTGCGAGATTGTCGGAGGCGCCGACCCGGCTGAACAGCCGGTCGACGATGCCGAGCCGCGCGCTTGTCGCCGGTACCGGACTGCCGGCTTGAGCGAGGATGGCAATGGCGGCGTTCTGGCGCAGGAAGGTGGACTTGCCGCCCATGTTCGGGCCCGTCACCAGCCACAGCCGCTCCTGTTCGGACAGGCAGCAGTCATTGGCGACGAAGCGCGACCCCTGCGCCGCGACCGCCGCCTCGACCACCGGGTGGCGCCCGCCGCGGACATCGAAGCAGCTATGCAGCTCGAAGTGCGGCCGGGTCCACCCGCCTTCCACGGCCCGCTCGGCGAGTCCCGCCGCGACATCCAGCCGCGCGAGCGCATCCGCAGTCGCAGCAATCAGTGCAGTACGCGCCAATGCTGCGCCGACAAGCTCCTCGAGATGGGCGGCCTCCGCGGCGAGAGCATGCGCACCGGACTGGCCGACGCGCATCGCCTGTTCATGGAGATCCGGCGCATTGAAGCGCACCACGCCCGCAAGCGTCTGGCGGTGGGTGAAGCCCGAGTCGGCCGCCATCAGCGGATCGGCATGCTTCGCCTGAACCTCGATGTGATAGCCGAGCACGCCATTGTGGCGGATGCGCAGCGAGGCCACGCCGGTCTCGGCGCGGTAGCGCGCCTCGAGCGCGGCGATCGCCTTGCGCCCCTCGCCGCCCTGGCCGCGCAGCACGTCCAATGCTGCATCATAGCCCTCGGCGATATAGCCGCCCTGCGAGGCGTCGATCGGCGGCGTGGCGACCAGCGCACGCCTGAGCAGGTCGACCAGCGGCCCATGACCGACCAGCGCGGGAAGCAGGCTTGCCAGCAGGCCCGGCATCGGCTCCGCCTGCTGCAGCATGAAGTGCAGCAATTGCGCCTGCTCAAGCCCTTCGCGCAGCTGGCCGAGATCGCGCGGACTGCCGCGGCCGGCGACCAGCCGCCCCAGCGCGCGGCCGATATCAGGCAGGGCGCGCAGCGCCGCCCGCAGCCGGTCGCGCAGGCTGCCGTCGCCCTCGAACAGGACGACGAGGTCGAGCCTCTCGTCGATCGCGGCGACATCGGTGAGCGGCGCCGACAGGTCCGCGCCCAGCAGCCGCGCGCCGGCGCCGGTGACGGTGCGGTCGACCGCGTCGAGCAGGCTGCCCTTGCGCCCGCCGCCCTGCGAGACGGTGACCTCCAGGCTCTCGCGGGTGGCCGCATCGATCATCATATGATCGGCCACGACGCGGCGGCGCGGCGGCTGGAGGAAGGGCAGGCTGCCCTGCCCGGCCCGGTCGAGATAGGCGATCAGCGCGCCCGCCGCGGCCAGTTCGGCGCGACCGAAAGCGCCGAAGCCGTCGAGCGTCGCGACGCCGAGCAGGCGCCTGAGCCGCTCCTCGCCGCGCGCCGAATCGAAATGCTCGCGCGGCCAGGGCACCGCTCCATCGGGCATCTCCCCGAAATCCTCGGGAATGACGATCTCGGCGGCCGCGAGCCGGGCGAGTTCGGCATCGAGGGCGGACGGCGGCAGCGCCGCGATCTCGAACCGGCCGGTTGAGATATCGGCTGCGGCGATTCCCAGCTGGCGACCGCCACCGTCTTTGGCGTCGCCCTGCCCCGCGCTCGCCACCGCGACCAGCCAGTTGGCGGCGCGCGCATCGAGCAGTGCCTCCTCGGTAAGGGTGCCAGCGGTGACGACCCGCACGATCGCGCGGCCGACCAGCGCCTTCGAGCCGCCGCGCTTCTTGGCCTCCGCCGGGCTTTCGGTCTGCTCGGCGATCGCAACCCGGTGGCCGGCCTTGATCAGCCGCGCGAGATAGCCCTCGGCAGCGTGAACCGGCACCCCGCACATCGGGATCGGCGCGCCGTCATGCTCGCCGCGTGCGGTCAGCGCGATGTCGAGGCTCGCAGAGGCGAGCCTGGCATCGTCGAAGAACAGCTCGAAGAAATCGCCCATCCGGTAGAACAGCAGGCAATCTTCCGCCGCCGCCTTGAGCGCCAGATATTGCGCCATCATCGGCGTGGTCGTCGACGTGGCCGGAGCCTTGGCCGCCCCTGTCTCGATTTTTGCGTTTTGCGCCATGGTCAGGCTGATAGCGGCTTGTCGACTCTCCGGCCATGCCCCACAAGCGGCGCGGGCAATCAGACAGCCACCGAGGGGGGCCGGACATAATGAGCAACGATAGCAAGGTGCAGTTCTCGGATCGCGAGGCGCTTTTCTTCCACTCCACCGGCCGCCCCGGAAAGATCGAGATCGTCGCCACCAAGCCGATGGCGACCCAGCGCGATCTCAGCCTGGCCTACTCCCCCGGCGTCGCCGTCCCCGTGCGCGCCATCGCTGCCGATCCTGAAACCGCCTATGACTATACCGCCAAGGGCAACCTCGTCGCGGTGATCACCAACGGCACCGCAATCCTGGGCCTCGGCAATCTCGGCGCACTCGCTTCCAAGCCGGTGATGGAAGGCAAGGCCGTCCTGTTCAAGCGGTTCGCCGATGTCGATTCGATCGACATCGAGCTGAACACCGAGGATCCCGAAGCCTTCATCAACGCGGTCGCGCTGATGGAGCCGACCTTCGGCGGCATCAACCTGGAGGACATCAAGGCGCCGGAATGCTTCATCATCGAGCAGGCGCTCAAGGAAAGAATGAACATCCCGGTGATGCATGACGATCAGCACGGCACCGCGATCATCGCCGCCGCCGGCCTGATCAATGCCGCCTTCCTGACCAAGCGCGACCTCAAGGACATGAACGTCGTCGTCAACGGCGCCGGTGCGGCGGCGATCGCCTGCACCGAACTGATCAAGGCGGTCGGCGTCGCGCCCGACAAGGTGCTGCTGTGCGACTCCAAGGGCGTGGTCTACCAGGGCCGCACCGAGGGTATGAACCAGTGGAAATCGGCCCACGCCACCAAGACCGACAAGCGCACTTTGGCCGAAGCGGTCGATGGCGCCGACGTGTTCCTGGGCCTCTCGGTCAAGGGCGCGCTGACCCCCGAGATGGTCAAGACGATGGCCCCGCATCCGATCATCTTCGCGATGGCCAATCCCGATCCGGAAATCCTGCCGCCCGAAGCCAAGGCGGTGCGCGACGACGTGATCGTCGCGACCGGCCGCTCGGACTTCCCGAACCAGGTCAACAACGTGCTCGGCTTTCCCTTCATCTTCCGCGGCGCACTCGACGTGCGCGCGACCGGCATCAACCAGGAGATGAAGATCGGCGCCGCCCGCGCGCTGGCCGAACTGGCTCGCGAGCAGGTGCCCGAGGAAGTCGCCGCCGCCTATGGCGGCACCGCGCCCCGCTTCGGCCGCGACTATATCATCCCGGCGCCATTCGATCCGCGGCTGATGGAGATCATCCCGGCCGCCGTCGCGCAGGCGGCGATGGACACCGGCGTCGCCCGCAAGCCGATCCTCGACATGGGCGCCTATAAGGATAGCCTGAAGGCCCGGCTCAACCCCACCACGTCGGTGCTGACCCTGGCGTCGGAAACCGCGCGCGCGCATCCCAAGCGCGTCGTCTTCGCCGAGGCCGAGGAAGAAGTGGTGCTGCGCGCCGCGATCCAGTTCAAGAATCTCGGCTATGGCACGCCGGTGCTGGTCGGCCGCGACGACGTGCCGGACAAGCTGCGCGCGCTCGGCGTCGACGATCCCGAGAGCTTCGAACTGCACAACAGCCGCCATTCGCCGCTGATCGAGCGCATGGTCGACTATCTCTATGACCGGCTGAAGCGCCGGGGTACGCTGCGCCGCGAGGTCGAGGCGATGGTCAACCAGGATCGCAACATCTTCGGCTCGCTGCTGCTCGCGCTGGGCGAGGCCGATGCGATGGTGACCGGCACCACCCGGACCTATAGCGGCACCTTCCGCCAGATCCGCCGGGTGCTCGATCCGGTCGAGGGCAAGAAACCTTGCGGCATCCATCTGTTCGTCGGGCAGAGCCATACGACCTTCATCGCCGACACCACCGTCACCGAGCGGCCATCGGCGATCGAGCTCGCCGACATCGCCGAGCAGACCGCCTCGGTCGCGCGACGGATGGGGCATGAACCGCGCGTCGCCTTCCTCAGCTATTCGACCTTCGGCAACCCGCCCGGCAACTGGCTGGAGACGGTGCGCGGCGCGGTCGGCGTGCTTGAGGAGCGCGGCGTCAGCTTCGAATATGAGGGCGAAATGGCGCCCGACGCGGCGCTCAACCCGTCGATCATGAAGCTCTACCCGTTCAATCGCCTGTCCGCGCCGGCCAATGTGCTGGTGATGCCGGGGCTGCAGTCGGCCAACATCTCGGCCAAGCTGCTGCGCGAACTCGGCCGCGGCTCGATGATCGGCCCGATGCTGGTCGGCATGGAAAAGCCTGTCCAGATCGCGACGATGTCCTCGACCGCCGCCGAGCTGCTGACGCTGGCGATCCTGGCTGCAGCAGGGATTGCGCACTAGCCGCAGCTCCCTCCCCGGTCGGGAGGGCCAGGCATATTTGGGAAGGGTCGGAGGGAGAGGGCGCTCTCCCCCAGAACATGTCATCCCGGACTAGATCCGGGATCCCACTGCCTTTCGGTCGCCGAGTGAACGACCGACGGGAAAGGAAAAAAGTGGGATCCCGGATCAAGTCCGGGATGACAAAAAGATTCGATCGCGCTTACTTCTTCGCCATCGACAGCTTCATTGCCGCGACCAGCTGGTCCACGGTCTGCGGCTGCGCCGGCAGGCGGAAATAGGCCGCCGGAAACGCCGCCTTGCCGGCCAGGTTGAGCCGGAAGCGGCCACCCACGTCGATCGGGGTCCCCAGAGCGAAGATCGCGCGGGTCTCGGCGATCATCTCGGGGGCCATCGCGCCGATCAGCGGCGCGGCCGGGACCACCGCGGCGTTCATGAACTGCTCCAGCGCGGCACCGACCGGTTTCAGCTCGGGATCGTCGCTGATCAGGTAATCGGTCGGCTTGTCGGGATTGCTGCTGTCGAGTCCCTTGACCCGATAGACTCGTCCGTCGCGGCCGCCGGCGCTGCCGGTCTCGCCCGGCTCGATCACCAGGCGGGTCGTCGGCGCCGCCGCGCCGGGCTGGTCGAACAGACCTTTGAAGATCGGTGGCAGCACCTTGTCGATCGCGGTGGCGACGTCCTTCAGCCGCGCGACGGTCGGCTTTCCGTCCTCTATGTCGACGATGTAGAATTGGCCGCCGATCATCAGCCCATAATCCTCGCTGCCGACCTCCGCGATTCGCGCATCGCCATTGTCGAACACGTCGATCTGGAGCTGCTTGGCCTTGCCGATATCGATATAGACCGCGCGCAGGCCGGCGTCGGCGGTGCTGGCCATGAGCAGCGCGGCGGCTGCGATCGTAAATCCCACTAGGCGGCGCATGCGGCAGCTTCCTCTTTTCAATCGGAACTGCTTAGTCCCTCCCTCTGCGTCATCCCAGCGAAAGCTGGGATCTCCGAAGACAGGCACGCCGCGTCATCCCACGAGATTCCAGCCGCCGCTGGAATGACGGGTGGGGGAGCGTGGCTTCCCCTCCACCGCAAAATCGCCAACAAGGGGGCGATGACCGTTGCCCGCCTGATGCTGACCGACTTCCGCTCCTATCCCTCGGCGACGATCGCCGCCGGAGCCGGGTTCGTCGTGCTGACCGGCGAGAATGGCGCCGGCAAGACCAATATCCTCGAGGCGATCTCGATGCTCGGGCCCGGCCGGGGCCTGCGCGGTGCTGCGCTGGGCGAGATGGCGCGCGAGGGCGGCGGCGGGGGCTTTTCGGTCGCCGCCGAACTCGGCGCGGGGGTGCGCATCGGCACCGGCACCAGCGCCGGCTCGCCCGATCGGCGGCAGGTGCGGATCAACGGCGCGACGGCATCGGCCACCTCGCTCGGCGAATGGATGTCGCTGCTGTGGCTGACGCCGGCGATGGACCGACTGTTCACCGAGGGGGCCGAGGGGCGGCGGCGCTTCCTCGACCGGCTGGTGTTCGCGATCGAACCCGGCCACGCCCATCATGCCAGTCGCTACGACGCGGCGATGCGCGCGCGCAACAAGCTGCTTGGGCAGGAGGGGCGACCTGATACCGCCTGGCTCGATGCGCTGGAGATCCAGCTGGCCGAGCATGGCGCCGCCATCGCCGAGGCGCGCGCCCGCACCGTCGCGGCGCTGGCCGAGCGGATCGCCGCCGAGCCCGACGCCCCCTTTGCCCGCGCCGCGCTGGCGATCGATGGCTGGCTGCCCGGCGCGACGCCGCTGGCCGACGAGCTGCGCCAGGGCCGCATGCGCGATGCCGCGGCGGGCCGCACGCTGGCGGGGCCACACCGCCAGGATCTCGCCGTCTCCCATACCGCAAAGGCGCAGCCTGCCGCGCGCGCCTCGACCGGCGAGCAGAAGGCGCTACTGCTCGGCATCGTCCTGGCCCATGCCGATCTTGTCGCCGAGCGGCGCGGCACCCGGCCGGTGCTGCTGATGGACGAGGTCGCCGCGCATCTCGATCCGCTGCGCCGCGCCGCGCTGTTCGAGCGGCTGGCGACGAGCGGGGGCCAGATCTGGCTGACCGGCACCGAGCGCGCGCTGTTCGCCGGGATCGGCGACGCGACCTGGCTGGCGGTGCGGGCGGGGATGGTGGAGCCCTCCCCCCACCGATAAGGCGGAGCGCTTTTTGTTGGGTTTTATGACAGCCATGGCTATATGCTCGGCATGACGAGCGAAAACGAAAACACCCCGAACACCAACAGCTATGGCGCCGATTCGATCAAGGTCCTCAAGGGCCTCGATGCGGTGCGCAAACGGCCCGGCATGTATATTGGCGACACCGACGACGGCTCGGGTCTCCACCACATGGTGTTCGAGGTTTCCGACAACGCCATCGACGAGGCGCTGGCCGGCCATTGCGACCGGATCATCATCACGCTGAACCCCGACGGCTCGGTGTCGGTCGAGGATAACGGCCGCGGTATTCCGACCGGTATCCACACCGAGGAAGGCGTGTCCGCCGCCGAAGTGATCATGACCCAGCTCCACGCCGGCGGGAAGTTCGACAACACCAACGACGCCAATGCCTACAAGGTCTCGGGCGGCCTGCACGGCGTCGGCGTGTCGGTGGTCAATGCGCTGAGCGACGTGCTCGACCTGACGATCTGGCGCGACGATCTCGAACATTATATGCAGTTCCGCCAAGGCGACGCCGTGGCGCCGCTCAAGGTCGTCGGCCCGGCCAACGGCAAGAAGGGCACCAAGGTCACCTTCCTGCCGTCGGCCGCGACCTTCAAGATCCTCGAATTCGACTTCGACAAGCTCGAGCACCGCTATCGCGAACTCGCCTTTCTCAATTCGGGGGTGCGGCTGTTCCTTGCCGACGAGCGCCACGCCGAGCGCAAGGAGGTCGAGCTGTTCTACGAGGGCGGGATCGCCGCCTTCGTCAAATATCTCGATCGCACCAAGGTGCCGCTGATGCCCGATCCGGTGGCGATCAACGGCCAGCGCGACGATGTCGGCATCGATGTCGCGCTGGAATGGAACGACAGCTATTATGAGCAGGTCCTCTGCTTCACCAACAACATCCCGCAGCGCGACGGCGGCACGCACCTCGCCGCGTTCCGCGCGGCGCTGACCCGCACCATCAACAACTATGCCGAGAAGTCTGGCGCGCTGAAGAAGGAGAAGGTCAGCCTCACCGGCGACGACATGCGCGAGGGGCTGACCGCAATCGTCTCGGTCAAGCTGCCCGATCCGAAATTCTCGTCGCAGACCAAGGACAAGCTGGTCTCGTCCGAGGTGCGCCAGCCGCTCGAAAGCCTGATGGCCGACAAGCTCGCCGAATGGCTCGAGGAAAATCCGGCGCATGGCCGCTCGATCGTCCAGAAGGTGATCGACGCCGCCGCCGCCCGCGAAGCGGCCAAGAAGGCGCGCGAGCTGACCCGGCGCAAGGGGGTGATGGACATCGCCTCGCTACCCGGCAAGCTGGCCGATTGCCAGGAGCGCGATCCCAGCAAGTGCGAACTGTTCCTGGTCGAGGGTGACTCGGCCGGCGGCTCGGCCAAGCAGGGCCGCGACCGCGTCTATCAGGCGATCCTGCCGCTCAAGGGCAAGATCCTCAACGTCGAACGCGCCCGCTTCGATCGCATGCTGTCCTCCAAGGAGGTCGGCACGCTGATCCAGGCGATGGGCACCGGCATCGGCCGCGACGACTTCAACCTCGAAAAGCTGCGCTACCACAAGATCGTCATCATGACCGACGCAGACGTCGACGGCGCACATATCCGGACGCTGCTGCTCACCTTCTTCTACCGGCACATGAAGCCGATCATCGAGGCCGGCCATCTCTATATCGCCCAGCCGCCGCTCTATAAGGTCACTAAGGGCCGGTCCGAAGTCTATCTGAAGGACGATGCCGCGCTCGACGAATATCTCGTCACCGCGGGACTTGGGTTGATGGTGCTCGAGACTCCGGGCGGGGCGCGTTCGGGCGACGATCTGCGCCAGCTGGTCGAGCATGCCCGGCGGATGCGCTCGCTGATGCGCTTCGTGCCACGCCGCTACGATCCGGTGATCATCGAGGCGCTGTCGCTGACCGGAGCACTGGACCCGGCCGCCGACGAAGCCCGGCACCGCGCCGCCGCCGGCAAGATCGCGGAGTGGATGGGCAGGATCGATCCCGAGGCGGTCTGGTCGGGCGACATGTCCGAAGAGGGCGGCTATCACCTGCGCCGGCTGTGGCGCGGCGTGACCGATCACCACATCATCGATGCCGCGTTCATCCGTTCGGCCGAGGCGCGCAAGCTCCACGCCCTCTCCACCGAACAAGCCGAAGCCTATGGCGCGACCGCGCGGCTGGTGGCGATCAAGAGCGCGGCAGCCTCTGCCGCCGCGGCGGAAGAGGACGATGACGCCCCCATCGTCGATACCAAGGGCACCGCGATCAACCAGCCGTCCGACCTGCTCGACGCGATCCTCGCGGCGGGCCGCAAGGGCATGTCGATTTCGCGCTACAAGGGCCTCGGCGAGATGAACGCCGAACAGCTCTGGCAGACCACGCTGGACCCCGCCAACCGCGCGATGCTGCAGGTCGAGGTCGAGCAGGCCGACGTTGCCGACGAGATCTTCACTCGGCTGATGGGCGACGTGGTCGAACCACGCCGCGAGTTCATCCAGGAAAATGCGCTGAACGTCGCCAATCTGGACGTGTGATCCCATCCCTCGCCGATCGGCGGGGGATTATTTCGCTGGCTTCCAAAGCCGCCAGACCATCACCGCCAGCGCGGCGACGCCGAGCAGCAACAGGCCCCAGAGCAAGGTCTTGCGCCCGGACCAGCGCGACTCCTCGCCGCTCGCCAGCGCGACGCGCGACGCGGCGCGCGCATCGACCATCGCTGCCGGCAGCGCGGCGATGCCGCCGGGCGGTGCGTCGCCCAGCAGCTCCGACGGCGCGAGGAAGCGATTCTCGGCATCGATGGCGCCTACCGCGAGCGTATAGGGCGGCTTGCCGCTGAACAGCGCGAGCAATTGCATCGACTCGAACAGCAGCTCGAGCCGGGGCGGCGCGATGAAGCCCGTCGTGCGGCGATCGGCCTCGATCCGATAGTGGGTGAAGGCGATCCCACTGAGGCGGACCGGTTCGGCCGTCGGCTGGCGTAGCGTGCCCTCGCCGAGTCTCGTCCAGCCCTGGTCGGGGGCGTTGCGGCCGAAGATGCGGATCGGGACGAGCATCTCGCCGGCGGCCGGCGTCACCCGCAGACCTGCCAGCGCAGTGGCATGATCGAGATCGAAGCGGACATCATGGGCGTCGATCCGGCGCGGTTCATCGGTCTCGATGCCGGGCAGCCCGCCACCGATCCGGCGCGCGCTGACCAGTGTCGCGCCGTCGATCGTCACCGGGCCGAGCAGCTTCGACGGGCTGCTCCAGCTGATCCGCAGATAGCGCCGCCGCAGATCGGCGCCGCCGAGATCTATTTCCTCGGTGCCGATCGCGCCCGCCGCATCGGCGGTCTTGCGGTAGAGGGTGCGTGCGCCGATTGGTACCCAACTGCGCAGATCCTCGCTGGCCTCCACCACGAACTCGACCGGCTGTTGCGCCGGCCAGCGCGCCTCGAGGGTGAGGCTGCGCGCGGGATCGGCTAGGGTGCGGGTGTCGAGCAGGACGCCGAGCAGCCTCGGAGCACCGTCTTCCTCCTTCGCCGCGCCGCTGACCCGCACGACCCGGCGCCCGCCGGCGTCCTCGATGCTGAGCACGGCACCGCTCGCAGTGAGCGAGCGGCCCGCGCCGAGGATCGGCAATGCATCGAAGTGCTGGCGGCTAAGCTCGGCGCGGCCGCCCGATGGGCGTGTCGCCGCGAGCGGGAGCGCCGAGCCCTCGCCATCGAACAGCCGCAGGTCCGACCGCTCGGGTGTACGCAGCGCCGCCAGTGCTTCGGCCGGTACCGACAGGCGCTGGAGCGGTGCGCCCGGGGCGGGGGTCACCGCCAGCCGGACGGCATAGCCGTCGGGCCGCGCCGGATCATGCGCCACCTGATCGCTGCAGGCCGTAATGGCGCACAGCATGGCGATCGGGAGCGCCCAGCGGCTCATGGCTCCTTCTCCTCCGCCCCGCCCGTGCGGGGCGGCAGCGGCGCGAAATAGCCCACGACCAGCATCAACACGCCGACGACGATGAAGATGACGATCCGGGCGCCGCTGCTCGCATTGGAAAGGTCGACGAAGAACAGCTTGAGCACCACCACCATGAGCAGGCCTGCGCCAGCGAGCCAGGCGCCGCGCTCGCTCCGCCGATGCGCGAACAGCATCAGGCCGAGCGCGAGCAGGGTCCAGAGGATGGTGAGCCCCGCTTGCACCACCGAGGAGCCGAGCAGCGCGTCGGCATCCCAGGGAACGCCGATATAATGGTGGGCGACGCGGAGCCAGACCATGTTGACCTCAACGAACGCCAGGCCGGCGACCGCAATCCAGGCGGGACGCGAGGCGAGCCAGCCGGTACCGCGATGGGGCGGATCGAGCGCGATAAGGCTGCGGCGCCACAGCACCAGCGCGGCGAGCCCGAGCGCGAGGGTGAGCTCGACCGGATTGATCAGCGGCACATAGGGCAGCGGCGCGGCATCGCCCTCGGCGATCAGCGCGGCGGCAAGCGATCCGAGATAGACCAGGCCCGCGATCGGCAGCGCGGCATCGGCCTGATAGGCGGCGAGGTGGCGATCGAGCGGCCAGACCCGCTCGGCCGGGGCCTGCCGCGAGGCACGGGCGGTCCACAGCGTCAGCAGACCGAGCATCGCCACCCCGGCGACCAGGAAGATGACCCCGGCCCAGCTGCTGTTCCACAGCGAGCCGCGATCGACCCCGAGCCAAAGGATGTCGACGAGCAGCAGCGCCGCGAGCCAGACGCCTCCGACATGGCTCAGCCGCTGGAGCAGCCGCGCGCCCGGCCCGGCGGCGGGATCGCGATCATTGGCGTGGAGGAGATGGACATGGAGGCCGATCGCGACGAGCCAGAACGCCCAGGCGGGGTGATAGAGGATGTGATTGCCGGTGGTTGCCTGGGCGAACCATGTTCCGAACAGGACAGCCAGCGTCACCCGGCCGGGCCAGGTTGCGACCGTCCAGTTCCAGCGCCGGCCGGCGAGCGATGCGACCCAGGCGCTCGCGACGAGGCCGACCATCGTCAGCAATTGCTGGAGGCTCGCGGAGAAGACCGGCACCGGCCATTCGCCGGTGACCGCGGCGGGGGCCTGACGGCAGATCTCGGCGATCAGCGCGAGGCTCCAGATCAGGAAGCCGAGCAGGAAGGCCGGCTTGCCGAAAAGCCGTTCGCCCGTCGCATAGCCCAGGGCCCAGCGCGATCCGCTGTGCGGCAGCTCGCTGCGCAGCCACCAGGCGGTCTCAAGGATCGGCAGCGCGACCAGCAGGCCGGTCAGGAACAGCGGGTTGATCAGCGGCAGGTCGTAAACATTGTCCTCGATCATCGTCAGGAACAGCAGTGCCGCAAGCAACTGAAGCGCGATCCCGAAGCCGCGCGACATCCAGCGCGCCTGCCGCATGCCGAGCCAGAAGGCACCGGCACCTTCGAGTGCCCAGGCCGACCCCGTCCAGCGCGCGCCGAGCGCGAGCGGGATCGCCAGCGTCGCAAAGCCGACGCCGATCGCCAGCATCGTTTCGGCGAGCAGGCGATAGTCCCGGCCGCCGCGCCGCATCACTGCGGTGGCGAGGATCAGATAGGCGGCACCGAAGCCGAGCGCCGAGAAGGCGGCGCCATAGTCGTAGCGCGCGACCAGCCCCGCCTGCAGCCCGAAGCCGACCAGCGCGACCCCGAACAACAGGCTCGAGTCGACGATGTGCCCGGCCCGGCTGGCGCTGTTGCGCGCGTACAGGATGGCGATGGCGAGATAGATCGCCACCGACAGCAGCAGGAAGCTCTCGGCGACTGCAAAATCCTGCGGCCGATAACCGAAGCCGCCCCAGGCGCTGGCAATGCCGAAGGTGGCGACGAAGCCGATCAGGTTGATGCTGCGCCACGCCTTGCGCCATGCGAGCGCGAGCACGCCGAGGTTGAGCAATGCATGATAGCCGAACATCACCGCGACCGGCCCGCCATGGCCGCCCAGCAGCAGCGGCACGGCATAGCCGCCCGCAAACGCCGCCGCGGCGAGGCCCTGCGCATCCTGCAGCAGCGCCAGCGCAACCGCCCCGGCACAGATGATGACCATCAGCGCGAAGGCGGCGGGCAACAGCAGGATCGGGTAGAGCGCCGCGGCCGCGAAGATCGTCAGATAGAGGATCGCGACGCCGCCGCCCTGCAGGGTGAGCGCGAAAGCGGGGCGCGCGGCGCGCCGGTTGAAGCCGATGACGAGCAGCGCGATGCCCGCGGCGGCGACCAGCGCGAGCCGGATCTCGATCGGCAGCAAGCCGGCGCCGGCCGCCCAGCGCGCGAGGAAGGCCAGGCCGATGAACAGCACGACAAGCCCGACGCGGACGATCGTGTTGCCGCCGAGCAGCCAGTCGCGCGCGGCAGCGACGCCGCGCTCGATGATCCCGGGTTCGGCGGGAGGCGGCGGTAGCGCGGGTTCGGCCGGTGGCGAGAGAGCGGGCGACGCAATCGATGGCCCAGTTGGTTCGGCCGGCGCGTCGATCACTCGGACACTGCTCGGCACGACCGTTCGAGGACGTGGCACCGGCTCGGCTTCGACGGGCAGCACCGCCGCCGCGCGTCCATCGAGCATCGCGGCGAACTCGGCCCGGACCGCCCTGCGCAGCCCCCAGCCGGCACCGGCGCCCAGCGCGACGCCCAGGATCATGCCCCATTGCTCGAAATCGGCCGCGAACAGGCCGAGCAGGCCTCCGACGATCAGCCCCCACAAGATCATCCGGTTTTCTCCGTCGGCCCCGTAGTCAGGGTCTAGCCTAGGCGGTGCCGCCGGTCGACTCCGCACGGCGGGGTGCTAAAGGGCAGGGATGAGCACAGTCCTTCGCATCCTGGTCGACGCCGATGCCTGTCCGGTGAAGGACGAGATCTACAAGGTCGCCTGGCGCCATGAGGTGCCGGTGACGCTGGTCAGCAACCAGCATCTGCGCATCCCTGCCCACCCGCTGATCGACAAGGTCGTGGTAGGATCGGGTTTCGATGCCGCTGACGACTGGATCGCCGAAGCGAGCAATGCCGGTTCGGTGGTAGTCACCGCCGATATCCTGCTCGCCGATCGCTGCCTGAAGGCTGGCGCGACGGTGATCTCGCCGACCGGCAAGCCGTTTACCGCGAATTCGATCGGCTCGGCGGTGGCGACCCGAGCGATCATGGCCGATCTGCGCGCTGGTGCGGTCGGCGACGGTATCGGCGGGCCCGCGCCCTTCGCCAAAGCCGATCGGTCGCGTTTCCTGTCGGCGCTCGATGCCGCGCTGGTGCGGATGCGGCGCCAGGCCTGAGGCCTGTTGGGATCAGGCCAGACTCTTCGACACCTGCTCGAACACGTCCTTCGACAGGCCGGGCGTGTCCATCATCCGCTGCAGCTCCGCCTTCATCAACTTTGCGCGCGCCTCGTCGAAGCGGCGCCAGCGGCCAAGCGGGGGGACGAGCTTGGCCGCGGTCTGCGGGTTGAGGCTGTCGACCTTCAGCAGCATGTCGGTCAGGAAGCGATAGCCGCGGCCGCTCGCCTCATGGAAGATCAGTTGGTTGCCGGACATCGCGCCGACGACCGAGCGTAGCCGGTTCGGGTTGGCGATGGTGAAGTCGGGGTGGCGCACCAGCTCCTCGACGCGGTCGAGCGTATCGGGGCGGATAGAGAAGGCCTGGGTCGAGAACCATTTGTCCATCACCAGCCCGTTGTCGCGGAAGCGCTCGTAGAAGGCGGCGATGGCGATGTCCCGCTCCGCGGTCATGCTGTTGGCCAGCGTGCCGAACGCGCCCTGGCGGTCGGTCATGTTGTCGGCTTCGCTGAATTGCTTGAGCGCCAGCGCCGGCGCATCCTCCGCGCCGCTGGCCATGATGAAGCCCAGCGCGATCGAGCGCAGTCGGCGTGCGCCCTTCGCCTGCGGCGACAGCTCGAAGCGGTTCGCCTGGGTGCGGTCGTAGGCGTGGCGCCACTCATCCTCCAGGGCGGTGCCGAGATCGCGGCGCAATGCCTCCCGCGCACGATGGATCGCGATCGGATCGACCACCGGCATCTGGTCGCCGATGAAGGATTCGGAGGGCAGCAGCATCGTCTCGCCGATGAAGGCGAAGTCGAGCCGCGGATCGGTCAGCGTGTTGCGCACCGCGTCGATCACCGGGTCATGATCGGCCTTTCCGGTCGAAACCGTGGCGATCATCGTATCGAGCATCAGCTGCTGCATCGCCTCGTAGCGGCCGAACGGATCGTCGTCATGCGCGGACAGGAAGGCGAGATCGGCGGCAGAGCGGTCCGCATCGATCACCACCGGCGCCGAAAAGCTGCGATTGATCGACAGCACCGGCCGCTCGGCGATGCCTTCGAACATTATCTCGTGGCGGTCGCTGTCGAGCAGCACCAGCCGCTCCTCCTCGAACGGCTTGGCGCTCAGCTCGCCGAACAGCGATATCTTGAGCGGGATCAGCATCGGTTGCTTCTCGGGTTGCCCCGGCGTCGGCGGCACGGTCTGCTCCAGCGTCAGCAGCGCCCGGCCACCCGCCGGCTCATGAGTCAGCGTGGCGCGGACGCGGGGGGTGCCGGCCTGCGAATACCATAGCCGGAACTGGGTCAGGTCGATGCCGCTCGCCTCCTCCATCGCCAGCACGAAGTCCTCGCAGGTGGCGGCAGTGCCGTCATGGCGGGAGAAATAGAGGTCGGAGCCGGCCCGGAATCGCTGCGGCCCCAACAGCGTGTGGAGCATGCGGATCACCTCGGCGCCCTTGTTATAGACCGTCGCGGTGTAGAAGTTCGAAACCTCCATATAGCTTTCGGGACGAATCGGGTGCGCGAGCGGCCCGGCATCCTCGGGGAATTGCGCCGCGCGCAGCAGCCGCACATCCTCGATCCGCTTGACCGCGGCAGAGCCCTGGTCCGCGCTGAAAGACTGGTCGCGGAAGACCGTGAAACCTTCCTTGAGCGACAGCTGGAACCAGTCGCGGCAGGTGACGCGGTTGCCCGACCAGTTGTGGAAATATTCATGCGCCACCACGCCTGCCACGCCGTCATAATCGATGTCGGTGGCGGTGTCCGGATCGGCGAGAATGTAGCGCGAATTGAAGATGTTGAGGCTTTTGTTCTCCATCGCGCCGAAATTGAAGTCGCTCACCGCGACGATGTTGTACTCGCCCAGGTCATATTCGAGGCCGTAGACCTTCTCGTCCCATGCCATCGACGCCTTGAGCGCCGTCATCGCATGGCCGGTCTTGGGCAGATCGCTCTCGACCACCCATATCGCCAGCTTGACCTCGCGGCCGCTCTTGGTGGTGAAGCTGTCGACATTGGCGGCGAGGTTGGCCGCGACCAGCGCGAACAGATAGCTGGGCTTGGGGAAGGGATCGGTCCACTCGGCGAAATGGCGACCGCCGGGCATGTCGCCGCTCGCGGTCAGGTCGCCGTTCGACAGCAGCACCGGGAAGCGCGCCTTGTCGGCGTCCATTCGCACCCGGTAGCGGCTGAGCACATCCGGCCGGTCGAGAAAGAAGGTCATCCGGCGGAAGCCTTCGGGCTCGCACTGGCTGCACAGATTGCCGCCCGAAGCGTAGAGCCCCATCAGCTGCAGGTTCGCCTCCGGGCTGATCTCCACCTGCGTCTCGATGCTGTGGGCATTGCCCGGCAGGTCGATCACGAGGTCCGACCCATCCATCCGCCAGGCATCGGCCTGCGACTCCCCGTCGATCAGCACGACCAGCGGAGTCAGGCCATCGCCATGCAGCCGCAACGGATGGTTGTGCGATCCGTTGCGGGTCACGTCGAGCCGGCCTGTCACCCGGGTCCGGGCCGGGTCCAGCGAGAAATCGAGGAACACGTCCGGCATCAGCCAGTCGGGCTTGCGATAATCGGCGCGACGGATGACCGGGGGATTGGCGGCTGCGTTCTGGATGTCGAGCATGGCCACAGTCTAAGCCCCTCCGTTTGGACAAACAATGCTGCGGCTCTTCGCGAACCTGTCTACAGCGAGGCCATGGCGACATTTCTGATCTTTGGCCCCGGCTATACAGCATCGCACATATCGACGGCCGCGCAAGGCCGTGGTTTCGACGTCGAAACGGTTGGCCGTGCAGAGATCGAGCGGGGCGACCCGGTGGTCGCGGCGATCGGCCGGGCGAGTCATATCCTGTCTTCAGTCCCGCCCGACGGCGCCGCCGACCCGGTGCTCGCGCGCTATGGGGCGGCGCTCGCCAGCTGCCGCGCTACATGGATCGGCTATCTCTCGTCGAGCGGAGTCTATGGCGACACCGGCGGTGCCTGGGTCGATGAAAGCGCCCCGATCGGCGCCGGCCGGCGCAGCGCCCGCGCCGCCGCGGACCGCGCCTGGGCGGCGCTCCATCGGCAGGCCCGCATATTCCGCCTGCCAGGTATATACGGCCCCGGCCGCTCGCCGCTCGACCGGGTGGCGACCGGCACCGCGCATCGCATCGACCTGCCCGGGCAGGTGTTCAGCCGCATCCATGTCGACGATATCGTCGGTGGGGTGCTGGCCAGTCTGGAGCGGGGGCCGCCGGGCGTCTATAATCTCGCCGACGACCTGCCGATCGGCCAGAATCGGGTTATCGAAGCGGCCTGCGACCTGGTCGGCCTGCCCTATCCACCGTTGCAGAGCCTCGAGGAATCCGGCCTCTCGCCCGCCGCCCGCGCCTTTTACGGCGAGAACCGGCGTGTCGCCAACGGCAAGGCGAAGCGCCTGCTGGGCTGGACGCCGCGCTACCCGGATTACGGCGCGGGGCTGCGATCGTTGAGAGTCTAGTTCTTGCCGGGTGCCGCAGTCGCCCGCGGGGGCGGGGTGAAACGGCCGGTCACGCGGCCGCCACCGCTGCCGCCGACCGCGCCGCCGTCCAGCGTGGCGAAGCCGGTATTCATGTTGAGCACCATGCGGTTGCCGCGGGTTTCGCCCTGGCCGGGGCGCGACAGCACGACGCCGCCGATCATAGTGACGAGCCGGCTGCGCAGATCGTAGATGCCGAACTGGGCGCGCGCGGTTTCGGTGCGGCTGGTCAGGGTCACGCCGCCCGAGGCGTCCATGCGGGTGACCTGGGTCTGGTTGGCGGAGGTATAGGCGATGGTCACGCGGCTGGCGCGCAGCCGCATGTCGCCCTGGGTGATGTCGACATTGCCGGTCAGCACCGCACGATCGGCGCGGTCCTGCAATTCGATCCGGTCCGCGGCGAAGTCGACCGGAGCGTTGGCGTCGTGATTCTTGAGAGCGGACACGGCCTGCGCCGAAGCGGACGCCGCCGCTCCGGCGAAAAGCGCGACCAGCAGCGTCTTCGCCAGCACCGCACGCTGCATTCCATCGTTCCTTCCGCTCGTCATATCGCCGTTCACTTGGCGCGCCGCTGGTCGATATGCAAGCGCGCACGCCCCTGCAGCACCACCACCCTCGAGTTCAGATCGGCGATGAAGCGGTCGCCCGCGAAGGTACCGATGTTCATCCGCCCGTCGACGCGGCCCTTGCTCGCGGCGGTGCGGCTCTTGAGATCGATGTCGACGTCACGCGTCTCGATGCGGTAGCCGTCGGACGAACGGAACAGCACCGGCCCGTCGATCGCCACCTTTTCGCTGTCCATGTCGTAGCGGCCATGGCCGGCGTCGACCCGCGCCGGACCATCCTCGAGCCGGATCGTCGCGGCCAGCTTCTGCAGCCGCACCACGGGGTCGCGCGACGAGACCTGCACCGCCGAACCTGCGTTGAGCTGGAACGGCTGCCCCTTCGAATCCTGACCGCGATAGGTGGCGGCGGTGACACGCATCCGTTCGCGCGCGACGTCGACACGATCCTTGGACAGCACGAAGCTGATGTCCCGGCCGACGGTGAGCGGCGCCAGGGCGAGCAGGATCACCAGAGCGACGATCGCCACCGGCAGCACCAGCCGCAGGATGGCGATGACGCGGTCGTGGCTGCTGCCGGTCGCGGCCCAGAGCTGGCGTTCGCTCCTGGCGCGATCGGCTAGTTCAGACATGCGCGAAGATGTCGATCTCGGGCCAGCCGGCGAGATCGAGCTCGGCGCGGGCGGGCAGGAAGTCGAAGCAGGCCTGGGCGAGCGCCATGCGGCCTTCCCGGATCAGCCGCTCGTCGAGGATGGTTCGCATCGCGTGGAGATAGCGCACATCGGATGCCGCATAATCCTTCTGCGCGTCGGACAGTTCGGCCGCGCCCCAGTCGGAGCTTTGCTGCTGCTTCGACACTTCCTGGCCGAGCAGCTCGCGGACCAGCTCCTTGAGGCCGTGGCGATCGGTATAGGTGCGGATCAGGCGCGACGCGGTCTTGGTGCAGTAGACCGGCGCGGCCACCACGCCGAGATAATATTTGATCGCGGCGAGATCGAACCGCGCGAAATGGTAGAGCTTGATGCGTTCTGGATCGGCCAGCACGGCGCGCAGGTTGGGCGCGGCATAGTCGCCGCCGGCGGCGAAGCGGACGAGATGCTCGTCGCCCCCTCCATCGGAAATCTGGACCAGGCACAGCCGGTCGCGCGGCGTGACCAGTCCCATCGTCTCGGTATCGACCGCAACCGGCCCGGGCGCGAGAACGCCTTCAGGCAGGTCCTCCTGGTGCAAATAAACTGTCATCGGGCCGCCTTAGGGCGCTGGCAGGGACAGGGCAAGAACCCCCCTCGCCGACGGCGGGGGCGACAGGGCTTATCTCGCCTTTTTCTTCCGCGCCTTCCGCTGGACCATGTTCAGGCTTTCGACCAGCGCCGAGAAGGCCATTGCCGCATAGATATAGCCCTTCGGCACATGGACGCCGAAGCCCTCGGCGATCAGCGTCATGCCGATCATGAAGAGGAAGGCGAGCGCGAGCATCACCACGGTCGGGTTCTTCTCGATGAAGCGCGACAGCGGTCCGGCCGCGGTCATCATCGCGCCGACGGCGGCGATCACCGCGATGAACATGATCGGGACATGATCGGTCATGCCGACGGCGGTGATGATCGAGTCGATCGAGAAGACGAGGTCGAGCAGGATGATCTGGACGATCGCCGCGCCGAAGCCGAGCCCGGCCTTCTTCGCGTCGAACATATCGCCTTCGTCGTCATGATCCACGCTGTGGTGGATCTCCTTGGTCGCTTTCCACACCAGGAACAGGCCGCCTGCGATCAGGATCATGTCGCGCCACGACAGCGGATGGCCGAACGCCTCGAACACCGGCCGCGTCAGCGTGACGATGAACGCGATCAGGCTGAGCAGCACCAGCCGCAGGCCCAGCGCGAGGCCGATGCCGATCATCCGGGCCCGCGCGCGATACTGCTCGGGGAGCTTGTTGGTGAGGATCGAGATGAAGATGAGGTTGTCGATGCCGAGCACCACCTCCATCGTCACCAGCGCGGCCAGCGCCGCCCAGTTGGCGGGGTCGGCGAAGATGGCGGCAAAATCGGGCATGATGTCCTTCGGATTCGTTCAGCGGGGGATCAGCTTCAGGTTCACCGCGAAGGTCGGGTGGGCCCTGCGACTCGGCAAGCTCCTTGCGGCGAATCGTGCGGCGAACGAAGCCGGGAACCGTGAGAAAACACGGTAACATTCTCGATCCGGCGGCATTTTCGCCCCTGTCGGCGTATGTATGCAGGCTTATCGGCGGTGAAAGCACTCGCAGCCGGGCGCTAATTGCTTTATGGCTTTTCTTTGGCGCGACTGGTTTTCACGCCCGGAGGATGATGCGCCAGCGCCCGGCGCATGGTCCTTTCGAGATATGGGGCGAGATTCGGGAAGAACTGCAAGGCATGGGTTTCGATAGAGGTAAGCGCGGTCCGCGCGGCGGCAGGGACAAGCGCGACGGCTTCGGTGACGAGAGTTACGGCGGCTATAGTGGAGGCGGTTTCGGCGGTGGCGGTGATCGCTTCGGTGGCGGCGGCGGCGGCGGTTATGGAGGCGGCGGTGACCGCTTCGGCGGCGGCGGCGGCGGCGGTGATCGCTTCGGCGGCGGTGGCGGCGGCGGCGGTTTCCGCGGCGGCGGCGGCGGCGGTGGGTTCGGCGGCGGTGGCGGCGGCGGAGCCCGTGGCGGCATGCCTGCCCAGGTCATCGGCGAAGGCAAAGGCGTCGTAAAATTCTTCAATGGCCAGAAGGGCTTCGGCTTCATCGTGCGCGATGATGGCGGGGAAGATGTGTTCGTTCACATCTCTGCGGTCGAGCAGGCTGGGCTGACCGGTCTGGCCGATGGCCAGCCGCTCGAGTTCACTCTCGTCGATCGCGGCGGCCGGGTCTCGGCGACCGATCTCAAGATCGACGGCGAGCCGATGGCGGTCGAGGAACGCGCTCCGCGCGAGCCTCGCGAAGGCGGCTTCGGCGGTCCTGCTGGCGGCGCCGGCGGCGCTCCGCGTGGCGGCCCTTCGCGGCAGCTCACCGGCGAGAAGGCGAGCGGAACGGTCAAGTTCTTCAACGCGATGAAGGGCTTCGGCTTCATCCAGCGCGACGATGGACAGCCGGACGCTTTCGTCCACATCTCGGCGGTCGAACGCGCAGGGATGACCAACCTCAACGAGGGCGACCGACTCGAGTTCGAACTCGAGGTCGATCGTCGCGGCAAATATGCCGCGGTGAACCTCACCCCGCTCAGCTGATCCCAGGATCGGACGCGAAAAAGCCCGGCTTCCGCAAGGAGGCCGGGTTTTTTGTGTGCCAGCCTCGCGGCAGGAGCACCACCCTCTTGATCGTCATCCCGGCTGAGACCGGGATCTCAGGAGGTGACGCGCCGCCTATCGCCTGAGATCCCGGCCTCCGCCGGGATGACGCTTGGGGCGGCCGCCAATAGCGCCACTCAACCCTTCGGCACGAACGCCAGCGCCACGCCATTCATGCAGTAGCGCTTACCGGTCGGCGGCGGGCCGTCGTCGAAGACATGGCCGAGATGGCCGCCGCAGCGGCGGCAATGGACCTCGGTGCGGGCAAAGCCGAGCATGTGATCGGTACTGGTTCCGACCGCCTTGGGCAGCGGCGCCCAGAAGCTGGGCCAGCCGGTGCCGCTGTCGAATTTGGTGCGCGACGAGAACAGCGGCAGCGCACACCCCGCACAGGCGAAGGTGCCGGCGCGATGCTCCTTGTTGAGCGGGCTCGAAAAGGGCGGTTCGGTCGCCTCGTGGCGCAGAGTCTGGTAGGCGGCGAGGCTCAGCCGCTTGCGCCATTCGGCATCGCTGAGACTGACCTCGAACCGGCCTTCCGGCGCCGACATCGCCCTGCCCGCGATGATGGCCGTAACGGCAGTAGCCATCCCTGCGCCCAGCAACGTCCTGCGATCGATCATCCCGCCTCTCCTCTCCACCCATGTGGGAACGGGGCAGATACGCATCAACCTTGGCGAAGGTTACGCAACATCCTTAGATAGGCGCCGATGATTATCGACTATCCGATCGCGCTGCGCGAAGCGATCCGCGCCGAGGCCTTGGCACTGGGCTTTGCCGCCTGCGGCTTTGCGCGCGCCGACGCCGCGCCGGAGAGCGCGGCGCGTCTCGACGCTTGGCTGGAGTCGGGCGCGCATGGCTCGATGGACTGGATGGAGACGCGCAAGGGGCAGCGCGGCCGGCCGCAGGCGCTATGGCCCGAAGCCGCCAGCCTGATCATGCTCGGCATGAGCTACGCCCCCCGCGAGGATCCGATGCGGCTCGCCGGCGAACCCGGCATCGGGCGGATCTCCACCTATGCGCAGGGGGCCGACTATCACGACGTCGTCAAGAAGGCGCTCAAGGCGCTCGCGCGCTGGATGATCGAGCGCAGCGGCGGCGAATTGAAAGTGTTCGTCGATACCGCTCCGGTGATGGAGAAACCGCTCGCGGCGGCGGCAGGGCTCGGCTGGCAGGGCAAGCACAGCAATGTCGTCTCGCGCGACTTCGGCAACTGGCTTTTCCTCGGCGCGATCATGACCACGCTCGACCTGCCGCCCGACGAGGCGCATGATGATCGCTGCGGTAGCTGCACCGCCTGCCAGGCCGCCTGCCCGACCGACGCCTTCCCTACCCCCTATGTCGTCGATGCGCGCCGCTGCATCTCCTATCTCACCATCGAACATCGCGGCCCGATTCCACAGGAGTTTCGCGCACCGATCGGCAACCGGATCTACGGCTGCGACGATTGCCTTGCCGTCTGCCCCTGGAACAAATTCGCCGAACATGCCGCGGCGAACAGGGCCTTTGCGGGCCGCGCCGAGCTCGCCGCGCCCGAACTCGCCGACCTGCTCGCGCTCGACGATGCCAGCTTCCGCGCGATATTCGCAGGCTCGCCGATCAAGCGGATCGGCCGGGACCGGATGGTCCGCAACGCTGCCATCGCCGCGGGCAACAGCGCGCTGCCGGCGTTGCTGCCGGCGATCCGCCGCCTGCTCGATGATGAAGCTTCGATCGTGCGGGGCGCCGCCATCTGGGCGCTGTCGCGGCTCGATCCGTCCGGCTTCCGCGGCGAACGATCGATACGGCGGCCCCTCGAGCATGACTCCGCTGTCCTCTCCGAATGGGATATGGCGATTGCAGCCGAGGCATCTGCCCGATAACAGGCGCCGAAGCATAACGGCGGAGGCAGGCATGGACATCATCGGAGTGGTCGGCGCGGGGCAGATGGGGGCCGGAATCGCCCAGATCGCCGCACAGGCCGGCATGAAGGTGTTCCTGTCCGACGTGTCGCTCGATGTCGCCGCCAAGGGCAAGGCCGGGATCGTCAAGATGCTCGACAGGGCGGTCGAGCGCGGCAAGCTGGAAGCCGAGAAGCGCGATCGCGCCGCGGACCTGCTGGTGCCGGTCGCCGATCTCGAGCCGATGCGGGCGGCCGACCTCATCATCGAGGCCGCAACCGAGCGTGAAGCGATCAAGCGGCAGATCTTCGACACGATCGGCAAGGTGCTGAGTCCCACCGCGATCCTCGCCACCAACACCTCGTCGATCTCGATCACCCGGCTGGGCCAGGCGGTAGCCGATCCCGCCCGCTTCATCGGCATGCACTTCTTCAATCCCGTGCCGCTGATGCCGCTGCTCGAACTGATCAAGGGCCTGGCGACCGGCCCGGCCGCGGTCACCGCCGCCGAGGAATTCGGCCGCCGCACCGGCAAGACGACGATCCTCGCCACCGACAGCCCCGGTTTCGTCGTCAACCGCATCCTGCTGCCGCTGCTCAACGAGGCCTGTTTCGCCGCCGGCGAACGGCTCGCGTCGATCCCGGATATCGATGCCGGCCTGAAGCTCGGTGCGGGCCACCCGATGGGTCCGCTTACCCTGGCCGACATGATCGGTCTCGACACCATCCTCGAGGTGCTGCGCGTCTTCCAGGGGGATTTCGGCGATCCGAAATACCGCCCCGCGCCGATTCTGCTGAAGATGGTCGAGGCCGGCTGGCTGGGACGCAAGAGCGGCAAGGGCTTCTATGACTATTCCGGCGAAACCCCGGTGGCGTCTTTTTAGCTCGGCCTCAAACGCCGGGCGGGCGGCCTCCGCCGCCCTTGGCTTCCTCGCAATAAGCTCGGACGCGCTGTTCGCGCTTGTCTCTTCGGGCCTCTGGAGCTTTGCGGTGGCCGAGGCGTAGCCGAGAAGCTGCCGACCGGCAGCCGCGCCTTATTGGCGCGAAGCCAAGACCGGCGGAGGCCGGCCGCCCGGCGTTTGAGGGCCAAGGTTCAGACCCTAAAACATTACCCCACCCGGTAGGGCACCACGTCGCGGCGATCGGCATCGACCGTGACCGGCCGACCGGCCGGCGGGAAGGCGCGCTGGTCGCAATGCTGCCGCGGACAGAGCCGGCAGGAGATGCCGATCGGCGTCGCCGCTTCGACATTGGCGATGTCCAGCGCATCGGCATAGATGAAGTCGCGGGCGTGCTCAGCCTCGCAGCCGAGCGCTACCGCGAAGCGGCGCGGTGCGCGCGTGAAGGACCCGGAGGGTTTCACCAGCCCCTTGGCCATCGAGACATAGCGCACGCCATCGGGCATCTCCGCCATCTGGACGAGGATACGGTCGGGAATCGCGACGGCCTCATGCACGATCCACAGCGGGCAGGCGCCGCCGAAGCGGGCGAACTGCAGCCGCGTCGCGGAATGGCGCTTGGTGATGTTGCCGGCCATATCCACCCGACAGAAGAAGAAAGGCACGCCGCGCTCGGCCGGGCGCTGCAAGGTCGACAACCGGTGGCAGGCCTGTTCGAAGCTGACCCCGAAGCGCTGGCACAGCCGGTCGATGTCGTGACGCATCGCGCGCGCGGTTTCCCGGAAGCGGCCATAGGGCATCAGCAGAGCCCCGGCCGCATAATTGGCGAGGCCGACCGAGAGCAGCGGATGCGCCTCGGCCGCGCGCAGCTGCGCCTTGCCGGCGACGAGAGCGATCTCCCAGCGGAATTCGAGCAGAGCGAGCTGGTGCGCCATCATGAAGCGCCGGGTTTCGGGCGGCTGCGCAGCGCCGATCGTCAGCAACCCGCGCGACCGGTCGAATCGCCGCAACATGCCGCCGTCGTCGCTCGCGGTCAGCACGTCGACGCCGTGGCGCTCCTTCAGCACATGCGCGATCAGACTGTCGGTCAACGGCTCTGCGTCGAGTTCCTGGGCCAGCGCCTCCGCGGCGCGATCGATGCTGTCGACATAATTGCCCTCCTCGTGGAACCAGTCGCGCACCTCTTCCCACGGCAGCCGGTCGTCGCCGGGAACGCCGATCGCGATCCGATCGTCGACCATCTGCAGCCGCCCCTCGACGCGGCGATAGGCATCATGCAGGCGGACGAAATGGTCGGCGAACAGCGGCTGCTGCTCCACCGCGCGATGAAGCGCCTGCCCGCCGAAGCCTGCGGCGGCGAACAGCGGATCGGCAAAGGCCTCGCGCAGCGCCGCCAGCCGACGGTCGGCGTCGTCGGCCTGCGCGCCGTTCCAGTCGATCGGAAAGGCGCGGGCAAAGGATTCCGTGACCGCCGGCGTCACCGGCCGGTCATCATTTTCCAGCTGCGAGAGATAGGACACCGACAGCCCGACCCGCGCCGCCATGGCCGCCTGGCCGAGCCCGGCACGCTGACGGAGAGCCTTCAGCTCGTGGCCCGCGAATAGTCTGGTTCCAGTGCGTCTCGCCATCCTCAGCTCTCATTTTGCAAAATGCCGATCTTGATCCGCAAATAGCTTGGCACAGCGCTCGGGCGTGGTGAAGAGATCTGCGACTAGGCTATTTGCAAACCTCAATTTCGCAATTCCGCAAATTCACATTTGCGTTATCCCGCAAAGCTTGAAAAGGGGGCCAGCAGAATCATTCAAGGGAGCAGAGTGCCCAAAATGCTGGCGATCCTGCAGAAGCTCGAAGAAAAGCGTACCGCCGCACGGCTGGGCGGTGGCGAAAAGCGCATCGACGCGCAGCACAAGAAGGGCAAGCTGACCGCGCGCGAGCGTGTCCAGGTGCTGCTCGACGAAGGCTCGTTCGAGGAGCTCGACATGTATGTGGAGCATAATTGCACCGACTTCGGCATGGAGCAGGAGCATATCCCGGGCGACGGCGTCGTCACCGGATCGGGCACGATCAATGGCCGGCTGGTGTTCCTGTTCAGCCAGGACTTCACGGTCTATGGCGGCGCACTGAGCGAGCGCCATGCCCAGAAGATCTGCAAGGTCATGGACATGGCGATGAAGGTCGGCGCCCCGGTGATCGGCCTCAACGACTCGGGCGGCGCCCGAATCCAGGAGGGGGTCGCCAGCCTCGGCGGCTATGCCGAAGTGTTCCAGCGCAACATCCTGGCCTCCGGGGTGATCCCGCAGATCAGCGTGATCATGGGGCCCTGCGCGGGCGGAGCGGTCTATTCACCGGCGATGACCGACTTCATCTTCATGGTGAAGGACAGCAGCTTCATGTTCGTGACCGGTCCCGATGTGGTCAAGACGGTCACCAACGAAGTGGTGACCCAGGAGGATCTGGGCGGCGCGGTAACCCACACCACCAAGACCTCGGTCGCCGACAACGCCTTCGACAACGACATCGAAGCGCTGCTCTCGGTCCGCGATTTCGTCGATTTCCTGCCGCTGTCGAACCGTCACGAACTGCCGGTCCGGCCGACCGACGATCCATGGGATCGGCTCGACGCCAGCCTCGACACGCTGATCCCCGACAGCGCCGCCAAGCCCTATGACATCAAGGAGCTGATCCACAAGGTCGTCGACGAAGGCGATTTCTTCGAGGTCCAGCCCAATCATGCCGGCAACATCGTGATCGGCTTCGGCCGTATCGAGGGCCGGCCGGTGGGGATCGTCGCCAACCAGCCGATGGTGCTGGCGGGCTGCCTCGACATCAACTCCTCGAAGAAGGCGGCGCGCTTCGTGCGCTTCTGCGATGCCTTCGACATCCCGATCATCACCTTCGTCGACGTTCCCGGCTTCCTGCCCGGCACGTCGCAGGAGCATAACGGCATCATCAAGCATGGCGCCAAGCTGCTGTTCGCTTATGGCGAGGCGACCGTGCCGAAGATCACCGTGATCACGCGCAAGGCCTATGGCGGCGCCTATGACGTCATGGCCTCCAAGCACCTGCGTGGCGACCTCAACTATGCCTGGCCCACCGCGGAGATCGCGGTGATGGGCGCCAAGGGCGCGGTCGAGATCATCTTCCGCAAGGATATCGGCGACAAGGACAAGATCGCCGCGCGCACCAAGGAATATGAGGACCGCTTCGCCAACCCGTTCGTAGCCGCCTCCAAGGGATTCATCGACGAAGTGATCATGCCGCATTCGACGCGGCGGCGAATCGCCCTGGGTCTTCGCAAGCTCCGCAACAAGAGCCTCGAAAATCCATGGAAGAAGCACGATAATATACCGTTGTAACCCCCAACCCACGTCATGCCAGCGAAGGCTGGGCATCTCAGGAGCAGCGCAGTGCGCGAGCCTCCTGAGACCCCAGCCTCCGCTGGGGTGACGGGTGAATGGGGATCGGGACTGACCCGCGCGCGGGACATGGAGTAAAGACAGTGGAAGATATCTATATCGTCAGCGGTGTGCGCACCGCGATCGGTGACTTCGGCGGGTCGCTCAAGAGCTTCTTCCCGTCGGATCTCGGCACCAAGGTGGTGACAGAGGCGATCGGCCGCGCAGGCGTCGCGCCTAGCGATGTGGAGCACGTCGTCATCGGGCAGGTCATGCCGACCAGCGCCAAGGACTGTTCGCTTTCACGCACTATCTCCCTCGCAGCTGGCATCCCCTTCGAGGCACCGGCGCTTACGCTCAATCGCCTGTGCGGCTCGGGGGTTCAGGCGATCGTCTCGGCGGCGCAGATGATGAAGCTCGGCGAGGCCTCGATCACCGTCGCTGGCGGCGCGGAATCGATGTCAAACGTGCCGTTTCACGACCATGGCAGCCGCTGGGGCGTGAAGATGGGTGACAATGTCCTGGTCGACGCGCTGACCCAGGGGCTCCAGGATGCCACCGGCGGCTACCATATGGGCATCACCGCGGAGAATTGCGCCGAGCGGCATCAGATCACCCGTGAGGCGCAGGACGCGCTCGCGCTCGAGGGCCACCAGCGCGCCTGCCGGGCGATCGAGGAGGGCCGGTTCAAGGAGCAGATCCTTCCGATCGAGATCAAGACCCGCAAGGGCGTGACCCTGTTCGACACCGACGAGCACCCGCGCGCCGATACCAGCATCGAAACACTCACAGCCATGCGGCCGGCCTTCAAGAAGGACGGCACCGTCACCGCCGCCAACGCCTCGGGCATCAACGACGGCGCCGCTGCCGTGGTGCTGGCGACCGGCAGCGAAGTCGAGAAGCGCGGGCTCAAGCCGATGGCGAGGATCGTCGCCTGGGGTCACGCCGGCGTGGAGCCGGAATATATGGGCGAAGGTCCGATCAAGGCCGTGCCGATGGCGCTCAAGCGTGCCGGGCTTACCCTCGCGCAGATGGACGTGATCGAGGCCAATGAGGCGTTCGCGGCCCAGGCGCTATCGGTTGCCAATGCGCTCGGCTTCGACCGCGAGAAGCTCAACCCCAACGGATCGGGCATCGCGCTCGGCCATCCGGTCGGCGCGACCGGTGCGATCCTGACGGTCAAGACGATCTACGAGCTGCAGCGCACCGGCGGCCGCTACGGCCTGATCACGATGTGCATCGGCGGCGGCCAGGGCATCGCGATGGTGGTGGAGCGGGTCTGATGAAGCTTGGCCGTCTCAACCATGTCGGGGTCGCGACGCCCTCGATCGAAAAGAGCATCGCCTTCTATCGCGATATGATGGGTGCCGAGGTGATCCGCGAACCGTTCGACCTGCCCGCGCAGGGGGTCAAGGTGTGCTTCGTCGATACCCCCAACAGCCAGATCGAGCTGATCGAGCCGCTGGGGGACGCTTCACCCATCCACGGCTTCCTCGCCAAGAATCCGGCCGGCGGCCAGCATCATCTCTGCTATGAGGTGCCAGACATCCACGAAGCCAAGGCCTGGTTCGAGTCCAAGGGGGCGAAGGTGCTGGGCGAACCGCGCATCGGCGCGCACGGCACGCCGATCTTCTTCGTCCATCCCAAGGACATGGGCGGAGTGCTGACCGAGGTCATGGAAACGCCTAAAGCTGGCGCGAATCACTGAGGAAGTTTCGATGAGCGACAAGACGCCGGACCTGGCGAGATGGGAAGCCGACGCCGCCAAGGAGGTGAAGGGCAAGAACCTCACCTGGAACACGCCCGAGGGTATCGCGGTCAAGCCGCTATACACCGCCGAGGACGTGGCCGGCATCGATCCCGGCCTGCCGGGTTTCGCGCCCTTCACCCGCGGCGTGCGCGCGTCGATGTACGCCGGGCGGCCCTGGACGATCCGCCAATATGCCGGCTTCTCGACCGCCGAGGCCTCCAATGCCTTCTATCACCGCAACCTGAAGGCCGGCCAGAAGGGCCTGTCGGTCGCCTTCGATCTTGCCACCCACCGCGGCTATGACAGCGATCATCCGCGCGTGACCGGCGATGTCGGCAAGGCCGGCGTCGCGATCGACACGATCGACGACATGAAGATCCTGTTCGACGGCATTCCGCTCGACCAGATGTCGGTGTCGATGACGATGAACGGCGCCGTGATCCCGATCCTCGCCTTCTTCATCGTCGCGGGCGAGGAGCAGGGCGTCCCCCTGGCCCAGCTCGACGGGACCATCCAGAACGACATCCTCAAGGAGTTCATGGTCCGCAACACCTATATCTACCCGCCCGAGCCGAGCATGCGGATCATCTCGGACATCTTCGCCTTCACCTCGCAGAACATGCCCAAGTTCAACTCGATCTCGATCTCGGGCTATCACATGCAGGAAGCCGGGGCGACACAGGTCCAGGAGCTGGCCTTCACCATCGCCGACGGCATGGAATATGTGAAATATGGCGTCGCATCGGGGCTCGACATCGATGCCTTCGCCGGGCGGCTGAGCTTCTTCTTCGCGATCGGCATGAACTTTTTCATGGAAATCGCCAAGCTGCGGGCCGCACGCGTGCTGTGGCACCGGGTGATGACCCAGCTCGGCGCGAAGGACGAGCGCTCGAAGATGCTGCGCACCCATTGCCAGACCTCGGGCGTGTCGCTGACCGAGCAGGATCCCTACAACAACGTCATGCGCACGACCATCGAGGCGATGGCGGCGATGCTCGGCGGCACCCAGTCGCTCCACACCAACGCACTGGACGAGGCGATCGCGCTGCCGACCGATTTCTCGGCCCGGATCGCGCGCAACACCCAGATCGTCATCCAGGAAGAAACCGGGATGACCAAGGTCGTCGATCCGCTCGGCGGCTCCTATTATGTCGAGGCGCTGACCCAGGAGCTGGTCGACAAGGCCTGGGAGATCATCGCGAAGGTCGAGGCCGAAGGCGGCATGGCCAAGGCCGTCGCCGCAGGCTGGCCCAAGGCGATGATCGAGGAGGCCTCGGCCGCCAAGGCGGCGAGGATCGACCGGGTCGACGAGGTGATCGTCGGCGTCAACAAGTACAAGCTCGCGCAGGAAGACCCGATCGACATTCTCGACGTCGACAATGTCGCGGTGCGCGAATCGCAGATCGCCCGCATCGCCAAGGTCAAGGCCGGCCGCGACGAAGCCAAGTGCCGGGCGGCGCTTGCCGCGCTGACCGAAGGGGCGAAAGGCGGCGAGAACCTGCTCGCGCTGGCGGTGGACTGCGCCCGCGCCCGCGCCACGCTGGGCGAGATCTCGTCGGCCATGGAGGACGTGTTCGGCCGCTACGGCACCAATCCCACCCCGGTGAAGGGGATCTATGGCGGCGCCTATGGCGATGACGCGCGCTGGACCGGGCTGATCGACGGCGTGTCCGCGATCGAGCGCCGCAAGGGACGCAAGCCCCGCATGCTGGTCGCCAAGATGGGCCAGGACGGCCATGACCGCGGCGCGAATCTGGTCTCCTCGGCCTTTGGCGATCTCGGCTTCGAAGTGGTGGCCGGACCGCTGTTCCAGACTCCGAAGGAAGCCGCCGAACTCGCGATCAAGGCCGATGTCGACGTAGTCGGCGCATCGAGCCTCGCCGCCGGGCACAAGACGCTGATCCCCGAACTGATCGGCCATCTCAAGGCGGCCGGCCGCACCGACATCAAGGTGATCGCCGGGGGCGTGATCCCGGCGCAGGATTATCAGTTCCTGCGCGACGCGGGCGTGCAAGGCATTTTCGGGCCAGGCACGAACCTCGTCGGCGCGGCGACCGAGGTGCTGCGGCTCCTCGGCCACAACCAGCCGCCCGAAGGTCTCGAAGAGGCCGCGGAATGATCCGCCACGACTGGACCCGCAGCGAGATCGCGACGCTGTTCGAGCTGCCGTTCAACGACCTGCTCTGGCAGGCGCAGGCCGCGCACCGCCAATATCATGACGCCAACGCCGTCCAGCTGTCGACCTTGCTGTCGATCAAGACCGGCGGCTGTGCCGAGAATTGCGGCTATTGCAGCCAGGCCGCGGGCAACGACACCGACCTGCAGGCGACCAAGCTTATGCAGGTGGAGGACGTGCTGGCGGCGGCGCGCGAGGCCAAGGCATCGGGCTCCGAACGCTTCTGCATGGGCGCCGCCTGGCGATCACCCAAGGATCGCGACATGGACGCGATCGTCTCGATGGTCGAGGGCGTCAAGGCGATGGGCCTCGAGACCTGCATGACGCTTGGCATGCTCAGCGACGAGCAGACCGACAAGCTCGCAGCGGCCGGGCTCGACTATTACAACCACAATATCGACAGTTCGCCGGAATATTACGAGAAGGTCGTCACCACCCGCACCTTCGACGACCGCCTCAACACGCTGGAGCGTGTCCGAAAGGCGGGGATCAACGTCTGCTCCGGCGGCATCGTCGGGATGGGCGAGGACCGCGCCGACCGGGTCGGCTTCCTCCACGCGCTGGCGACCCTGCCCGAGCATCCGGGGAGCGTGCCGATCAATGCGCTGGTGCCGGTCAAGGGCACGCCGCTCGGCGACATGCTCGAGGGCCTGCCCGAGGCGCGGATCGACGATATCGAGTTCGTCCGCACCGTCGCGGTGGCGCGGATCACGATGCCCGGCTCGGTGGTCCGCCTCTCGGCTGGCCGCGAGAGCATGAGCGAGGCAACGCAGGCTTTGTGCTTTCTCGCGGGCGCCAATTCGATCTTCACCGGCGACAGACTGCTGACCACGGGCAACCAGGGCAGCGACGCCGATGGCCGCCTGTTCGACAAGCTGGGCCTCACCGGGTCGATCAACACGACGTCGCCGGAGGCGTTAGCGGCGGAATAACATTATCACCGCCGCTCATCCTGAGGAGGGACTGAGCTCTGGCGAAGGCCCGTCTCGAAGGATCCTTCGAGACGCCATTTCGGCAGGCTCAATGGCTCCTCAGGATGAGCGGGGTCGGGGAATAAAAGGGAAATCACAGGCTGATGTTCAAGAAGATCCTGATCGCCAATCGCGGCGAAATCGCATGCCGCGTGATCAAGACCGCGCGCCGCATGGGCATCAAGACCGTAGCGGTCTATTCGGACGCCGATGCGCGCGCGCCGCATGTCGAGATGGCCGATGAAGCTGTCCATATCGGTCCGCCCCCCGCATCCGAATCCTATCTGATCGCCGACAAGATCATCGCTGCCTGCAAGGCGACCGGCGCCGAGGCGGTGCACCCCGGCTATGGCTTCCTGTCCGAGCGGACCAGCTTCGCCCAGGCGCTGGAAGATGCCGGCATCGCCTTTATCGGCCCGCCGATCGGCGCGATCGCGGCGATGGGCGACAAGATCGAATCGAAGAAGCTGGCCAAGCAGGCCGGCGTCAACGTCGTTCCCGGCTTCGTCGGCGAGATCGACTCGACCGACCATGCCGTCGAGATCGCGAACGGCATCGGCTACCCCGTGATGATGAAGGCGTCCGCCGGCGGCGGCGGCAAGGGCATGCGCCTCGCCTATAGCGAGAAGGACGTCCGCGAGAATTTCGAGAGCGTGAAGCGCGAGGGACTCAACAGCTTCGGCGACGACCGGGTCTTCATCGAGAAGTTCATCGAGAGCCCGCGCCACATCGAGATCCAGGTGCTCGGCGACAAGCATGGCAACATCCTCTACCTGCACGAGCGCGAATGCTCGATCCAGCGCCGCCACCAGAAGGTGGTCGAGGAGGCGCCGTCGCCCTTCGTCACCCCGAAGATGCGCAAGGCCATGGGCGAGCAGGCGGTCGCACTGGCTCGCGCGGTGGGCTATTACAGCGCGGGCACGGTCGAACTGATCGTCAGCGGCGCCGACACCACCGGCGAAGGCTTCTACTTTCTCGAGATGAACACCCGGCTCCAGGTCGAGCATCCGGTTACCGAGTGCATCACCGGCCTCGACCTCGTCGAGCAGATGATCCGCGTCGCTTATGGCGAGAAGCTCGCCTTCACCCAGGAGCAGGTGAAGCTCGAGGGCTGGGCAGTCGAGAATCGGGTCTATGCCGAGGACCCCTATCGCGGATTCCTGCCGTCGACCGGCCGCCTGGTGCGCTATCGCCCGCCGGCGCAGATCGACAATGTCCGGGTCGACGACGGCGTCTATGAAGGCTCCGACATCTCGATGTTCTACGATCCGATGATCGCCAAGCTGATCAGCTACGGCGCGACCCGCGAGGAGGCGATCGACAAGCAGATCAGCGCGCTCGACCGGTTCGAGATCGATGGCATCGGCCATAATATCGACTTCCTGTCGGCGCTGATGCAGCATCCGCGCTTCCGCAGCGGCAACATCACCACCGGCTTCATCGCCGAGGAATATCCCGACGGCTTCTCCGGCGCTCCGGCCGGCGAGACGCTGAGCCTGCGGCTGGCCGCGATCGCGGGCGTGCTCGCGAGCGTCGACGCCGCGCGCGGCGCGCAGATCGAAGGCCGGTTGAACGGCCCCGCCGAGCCATCGAGCCGCTGGGTGGTGACGCTCGACGGCATCGAGCGCCAGGTCGAACTGTCCGGGGATGCGGTGATCGTCGACGGAACCTCGGTAGTCGTCGATGCGCCTTATGTTCCGGGACAGCGGCTGGTCGAGGCGCTGGTCGACGGCGAGGAACTGTCGCTGCGCGTCGAACGCAAGCGCACCGGCTGGCGCTTCACCACGCGCGGCGCGAGCCACGATCTGCGCGTGCTGACGCCGCTGGTCGCGACCCTGTCGCACCACATGATCGAGAAGACCCCGCCCGACATGTCGCGCTTCCTGCTCTGCCCAATGCCGGGACTGGTGACCGCGATCCACGTCGACGAGGGCGCCAAGGTCGAAGCCGGCCAGCCGCTGGCGGTGGTCGAGGCGATGAAGATGGAGAATATCCTGCGCGCGGAGAAGGCCGGCGTGGTCAGGTCGGTCGCGGCGAAGCCGGGCGACAGTCTGGCTGTCGACGCGGTGATTCTGGAGTTCGAGTAAGCCGATTCGGCCGGGTCTTGCCGGGTTCCAGCCTCCGCGCCGGAGGCTGCCGGCGCCTGTCGCCCTGAAAATTCGTTCTCAATTCAACCTGTTCCGCCGCAAGCACGCTTTGCGCCGGTAAATCGCCCTTCCTTCTCCGGCATGCGACGATGAATTAACCAATTCACGGCTAAGCTCCGCCATCATTTCCAGGGCGAGGGGTACCTCCCTGGGCGCGGGAGGAGCGAGTGGTGGGTTCTTTGATGGCGAAATTCGGTATTGGCGGGAAAATGGCGCTGGCCTTCCTGACCATGCTGGGCATGATAGCAGGTCTTGGCAGCGTCGCCGTGCTCAAGATCGGCGAGGTCAATGACCTGTCGAGCAAGATGCGCGTGCAATGGCTTCCGGCCACCAAGCTCGTCGGCGATATCCACGCCTACACGTCCCAATATCGCATCAGCCAGGGGCTGCAGGTGATGTCGGAGGATGATGCAGGACGGCGCAAGGCCGCGATCCAGCTCAGAAATGCCGACACTGCGATCAAGGGCATGCTGGCCGACTATGCCGCTTATGCCAAGGATGCCGATCAGCAGGCCGCGTTCGCCGCACTCAAGTCGAGTTGGGACGAATATCTGGCCGCCAACGAGCAGATGATCCAGCTTGGCCAGTCCGGCGATTCGGCGGGCGCCGTCGCGATGTTCCGCGGCGACAGCCTCGATCGATTCTATACCGTCGAAGACAATATCCTCGCACTGGTCGACCTGAACGAAAAGGGTGGCCAGCAGGCTTCGCAGGCCGCCGGCGAGATCTATGCCAAGACCCGTCTTCTCGTCATCCGCTCGATCTGCGCCGCTCTGTTCGTCACCGTCCTGCTGATGGCCATGATGCTGCTGGGCATTGCCCGTCCGCTGTCGAGGATGGGCAATGCAGTCAGGGCGCTGTCCGGCGGCGATCTTTCGGTTGCGATCCCGGCGATGCGTCGCCGCGATGAGATCGGCAGCCTCGCCCGTGCGCTCGACGGTTTCAAGGCGCTGTTTGCCACAGAAAAAGAGCGCGCGCTCGCTGATCAGCAGCGGGCTGCCGAAGACCAGGCACGCAGCCAGGCGACCCAGCGTACGGTCGAGGCGATCGGCGCGGGGCTTGCCGCCGTCGCGCATGGCGACCTCACCGTCCGCGTCCCCGACGATGCCGAAGGGCCGCTCGGCCAGCTTCATCGTGACTTCAACGACGCGTTGGATCGTCTTTCCTCGACCATCACCGAGATCGTCGACGGCTTCGGCACGATCCGCTCGGGTACCGGGGAAATCGCCAAGGCGGCGCAGGATCTGTCGCAGCGCACGGAGCGCCAGGCCAATTCGCTGGCCAGCACGGCGTCGGCGCTCGAACAGTTCATGGGCACCGTCCGGCTGACGGCAGGCAATGCCCGCGAAACCAGCGAGAAGGTCGCGGCCGCGCGGTCGTCCGCCGAAGCCATGGGCACCACCGCCGGCCAGGCGATCGCGGCGATGAAGACCATCGAAACGTCCAGCCGGGAGATGGAAGAAATCGTCTCGACGATCGACAACCTCGCCTTTCAGACCAATCTCCTTGCGCTGAATGCCGGGGTCGAGGCGGCACGCGCTGGCCAGGCCGGCGCCGGCTTCGCCGTCGTCGCCACCGAAGTCCGCGTTCTGGCGCAGCGCTGCACCGAAGCCGCGGGCAAGATCCGCGCCCTGATCGCGACATCGAGCCACCAGGTCGTCACCGGCGTGCAGCTCGTCGAGCGGTCCGGATCGGCGCTGAGCGAAATCGTCGCCGAATTTGCGCAGGTCACCGATCTCGTGTCCGCCATCGCAGCGGCCAATGAGCAGCAGGCGTCGGGGCTGACCGAGATCAGCGGCGGCGTGAACTCGATGGATGGCGTGACCCAGCAGAATGCGGCGATGGTCGAGGAGACCAATGCCAGCGTGCAGAGCCTGTCGGCCGAGGCACAGCGTCTCGCCGAACGCGTGTCCGCCTTCCGCACCAGCACGAACCACCCGCGCGGTTCCGAGGCCCCCGTCCACACGCCGGCGCCGCGTGCGCGCCGCGCTGCAGCTCCTGCGGTCCATGGCGCGCTCGCGCTCAAGGCCGGCGAGGACGACTGGGCCGAATTCTGAACCTCACCAGCGGTTAACCACAGGCCTTATCCGCCTGGAAACCCGAATCATTTATCTCAACGCCCATAGAAACAAGGAGCAAATCCATGACGAATCCTTTGCGCAATCTGATCCTCGGCATGGCCGCAACGCTGCTGTCGGCGAGCGCATGCTATGCAGCCGCCACGCCCGATTGGACCTCGAAGGTTCGCCAGCTGCTCGCTTCGAAGCAGGACTATCCGCGCGCGGCGCAGATGCGGGGCGACGAAGGCACCGCGAAGATAAAGCTTGATATCGCCAACGATGGGTCGGTCGCCGCGGTCTCCCTGCTTGAACCGTCGGGATCGGCGGTGCTCGATCGCGAGGCCCTGGCTCTCGCCAAGCGAGTTGGCACTTTCCCGCTTCCGCCGGGCGGCTCGGCGTCGCTGGTCGTGCCGCTGACCTGGAAAATGAACTAAAGGTCTCGCTGGGCTGAAGCGTCGCCTCGGCAGAGCCGGGGCAGCAACAGAAGCGAAAGCGGCCTCGGAGTTGAGGGCGGTCAGCGCGGCAATCTTGCCGCTGCGGCCGCCCTTTTCCTTATTTCGGCGACGTCGGGTTCGCCGGCCGGCACCACCCAGCTGCCACCGACGCACAGCACGGCGTCGAGCGCCAGCCAGTCGGGCGCCGTCGTTTCGCTGATCCCGCCGGTCGGGCAGAAGCGCGCCTTGTAGAGCGGCGCGGCAATCGCCTTGAGCGCCGGGAGGCCACCATTGGCGACGGCGGGGAAGAATTTGAAATGGGTGAGCCCCATGTCGAGGCCGCGCATGATGTCGCTGGCATTGGCGGTGCCCGGCAGGATCGCGACGCCGGCGTCCTGTGCGGCGCGCACCAGCGGCTCGGTAAGCCCCGGCGAGACGATGAACCGGGCGCCGGCATCGATGCTGGCCTTGAGGTCGTCGGGGTTGAGCACCGTGCCCGCGCCGACCACCGCGCCGTTCACCTTCGCCATTTCGCGGATGACGTCGAGCGCGGCGGGGGTGCGCAGCGTCACCTCCAGCGCGGGAAGCCCGCCCGCCACCAGCGCTTCGGCAATCGGCCGCGCGTGGGCGGCGTCATGGATCACCAACACCGGGATCACCGGCGCCAGGGTCATCACATGCTCGACATTCATTAGCGTTGTTCCTCCTGGAAAGCGGCAGCGGCGCCGAGCAAACCGGCTTCGGGATAGCAGGCGAGGCGGATCGGGAACTCGGCCATGCGCCGTTCGAAGCGGCCCTTGGCGCGAAAGCGGTCATTGAACAGCGGCCCGCTGAGCCGCGTCGCGAAGCGATTGGCGAGACCGCCGGTGATCACCACTGCGTTGGCGCCCTGCGCGAGCGCAAGATCGCCCGCCACCGCGCCGAACGTCATGACGAGGCGGTCGAGCGCTTGCGCCGCGAGTGGATCGCTGGCATCGCAGGCTGCCTGCCACAGGCTGGCATCATCCATCGGCACAATGGCCTGGCTACCGATCAAGGCCAGAGTTGCCCGAATATCGGCGAGCGCCGGGCCCGACACGACCCGCTCGACCGACACCCGGCGATGGCGCTCGCGCAGCCGGCCGAGCAGCCTTTCCTCGAAAGCATCAAGCGCGGCGAAATCGATATGTCCGCCTTCGGTGGCGAGAACGATGTTACGGCCGTCGCGCCGCAACAGCTGAGCAACGCCGAGGCCGGTGCCGGGGCCAATGACCGTCGTGACTCCTTCACCCGGCAACGGACCTTCCGGTCCGCCGATATAAGCCAGTTCGGCCGGCTCCAGCACGCCCACCGCCGCCGCCATCGCCGCGAAATCATTGAACAGGCTGAGCCGTTCGATGCCGAGCTCCTGCGCCAGCGAAGCCGGCCGGATCACCCAGCTATTGTTGGTGAAGCGGATGAGCTCGTCATCGACCGGCGCGGCGATGGCGATGCTGGCGGCGCGGGGCAGCCGGGCGTCCTCATCACGCGCGAAGGCGGCCCAGGCGGCGGCGAGGCCGGGATAGTCGGCGGTCTTGTACTTGCGCGGCGGGTGCAGCGTCGGGCGGCGGTTATCGTGCAGCTCGGCAATGGCGAAGCGCGCATTGGTCCCGCCAAGATCGACCGCGACGATCTTCTCTCCCGTCATCCTGAACTCGTTCCAGGATCCACTCCTCCGCTCGGGAGCGGACCCCTGTGAAGCGGTGGATGCTGAAACAAGTTCAGCATGACGAATGCAGAAACGTCAGATCCGCTCACAGGCCGGCCGCCGCCAGCATCGCCGAACCGCCGCGCTCGGCAGTGTCGGCACCGTGGCGCATGAAGGCGAACAGCTCACGGCCGGTGCCGACATGGGCGGGCGGTGCGGAGGCCGGCGCGCGCGCCTCCCACTCGGCCACATCGACCAGCGCATCGATCGTACCGCTCAGGCCGCACAGCCGCACCATGTCGCCATCGCGCAGCTTCGCGATCGCGCCGCCAGCGAACGCCTCGGGCGTGACATGGATCGCCGCGGGCACCTTGCCGCTCGCGCCCGACATGCGCCCGTCGGTGAGCAGAGCCACCTTGAATCCGCGATCCTGCAGCACGCCGAGCGCGGGAGTCAGCTTGTGCAGCTCGGGCATGCCGTTCGCCTGCGGGCCCTGGAAGCGGACGACGACGATCACGTCGCGTTCGAGCTCGCCGGCCTTGAACGCGGCGTTGACCTTGTCCTGATCATCAAACACTCGCACCGGCGCCTCGACCGTCCAGCGCTCCTTGTCGACGGCGCTGGTCTTCAGCGTGCCACGGCCGAGATTGCCCTGGACGAGGCGCATCCCGCCATCGGGCTGGAACGGGTTCGAGACCGGCCGCAGCATGGTCTCGTCAAGCGGCGCGGCGGGTGCGTCCTCCCAGACCAGGCCATCGCCGTCGAGCTTTGGATCCTTGGCATATTCGCCCAGGTCTCCGCGCGAAACAGTCAGGACATCGCGGTGCAGCAACCCGCCGTCGAGCAGCGTGGCGATCACATAGGCCATGCCGCCCGCCGCCTGGAAATGGTTCACGTCACCCGAGCCATTGGGGTAGACGCGCGCGATCAGCGGGACGGCGGCGGAGAGCCGGTCGATATCCTCCCAGTCGATGACGATCCCCGCCGCGCGGGCGATCGCGGGCAGGTGGATGACATGGTTGGTCGAGCCGCCGGTGGCGAGCAGGCCCACCGCAGCGTTGACGATCGCCTTCTCATCGACGCAGAGCCCCAGCGGCCGATAGTCATTGCCGTCCCAGCCGATCTGCGCCAGCCGGTGGACCGCAGCGCGGGTCAGCTCCTGGCGCAGCTTCGTGCCGGGATTGACGAAGGCGGCGCCGGGGATGTGGAGCCCCATCACCTCCATCATCATCTGGTTCGAATTGGCGGTGCCGTAGAAGGTGCAGGTGCCGGCGCCGTGATAGGAGGCGGACTCCGCTTCGAGCAGCTCGGCACGGCCGACCTTGCCCTCGGCATAGAGCTGGCGGACGCGGACCTTCTCCTTGTTGGCGAGGCCGGACGGCATCGGCCCGGCGGGGATCAGGATCGTCGGCAGGTGGCCGAAGCGCAGCGCGCCGATCAGCAGGCCGGGGACGATCTTGTCGCAGATGCCGAGCAGCGCCGCCGCCTCGAACATGCCATGGCTCAGGCCGACGGCGGTCGACAAGGCGATCGTGTCGCGGCTGAACAGCGACAGCTCCATGCCCCGCTGCCCCTGGGTCACGCCGTCGCACATCGCCGGCACCCCGCCGGCGACCTGGGCGGTGGCGCCGACCTCGCGCGCATAAAGCTTCATCTGCTCCGGGTAGCGGCCATAGGGCTGATGCGCCGACAGCATGTCGTTATAGGCCGTGACGATGCCGATGTTCATCGCCTTGCCGTCGCGGATCGCCGGCTTGTCCTCGCCCGATGCGGCGAAGCCATGGGCGAGGTTGCCGCAGGACAGGGTCGGGCGATCGACACCGGTGTCGCGTTCCCGCAAGATCAGGTCGAGATAGGCTTGTCGGCCGGCTCTGGACCGCTCGACGATGCGAGCGGTGACGGCTTCGACGGCAGGGTGAAGGTTCATCTGAACTACTCCAATCGCTGTGGCGCCAATCTCAACCGTTCATCCCGAGACCTTCGACTGCCTGCAATGCAGGCGCTCAGGATAAACTTCATCCAATGGTTGAAGTCGAGGGACCCGCCTGAGCGAAGCGAAGGTTCCTCGCTATCGCTCGGAGGCGGTTCTCGACTTCGCTCGAACCGAACGGAACAAGGCTGATCATTCGCTCCAGTGGATGTCGATCGCCTGCTCCGCGTCGGCCAGCACCCGCCCGACCGGGAGGGTCGATGAGGCACCGTCCTTGATAGCGCGTTCGAGCAGGGCCTTCTTCTCTGCGCCGGTCAGCACCAGCATCAGCGTGCGTGCCGACAGGATCGCCGCCTTGGTGAGCGTCACCCGCGCGACCGGAGCTTCGGCGGGCAGCGGAGCGGGCAGCACGCCGACTGCGCGGCGCACCTTCGGGCCGTTGAGCGCCTCGTCGAGATCGGGGCCTGGGAAGATCGACGCGGTATGGCCGTCAGCGCCCACGCCGAGCCAGACCAGGTCGGGCGGCCAGTGAAGTTCCTGCAGCCGGGCATCGGCGGCCTTGCCGGCCATGCGGTGATCGGCGGCCTTGTCAGTGGTGATCGGCAGCACCCGCGCGCCCTTGGGGAGGAAGGCCTTTGCAATCAACGCGGCGTTGGACAGCGGATCGGTCATCGCCACCAGGCGATCGTCGGTCGGGATGATCGTCACCCGCTTCCAGTCGATCTTGGCCTTGGCCAGCTTCTCGAAGATCGGCACCGGAGTCTTGCCGCCAGGCAGCGCGATCAACGCCTGGCCGCGAGCGTCGAGAGCCGATTCGATGATGAATCCGACATCGCCCGCCACCGCATCGGCAAGCTCGTCCGCATCGTCATAGTCCCACCATTCGGCTTCGATCATCGTCTTTCCTTAGTCCTTTTCTACATTCCTCCCCGGGGAGGGGGAGGGGTTCGACGCGAGCGGTAGCTAGCGTCAGCCCCCCTCCACCACGCCTTTGGCGCGGTCCCCCTCCCCGGGCCGGGGAGGAATTGCAAGCTTTAGTCGTGCCATGTGACTCCGTCGCGTTCGGTCAAGGCAATGGCGGCGGAGGGGCCCCAGGTGCCGGCGGTGTAGGGACGCGGCTTCATCGCGTTGGCCGCCCAGCCGTCACGAATCGCGTCGACCCATTCCCATTGCGCCTCGACCTCGTCGCGCCGCACGAACAGCGTCTGATCGCCCTCGACCAGATCGAGCAGCAGCCGCTCATAGGCGATGCGACGACGGGTGTCGGCGAAGGCGTTGGGCATCGAGATATCCAGCGGCACTTCCCTCAGCCTTATTCCGTCACGGTCCAGCCCGGGCTCCTTCGACATGAGCAGCAACCGGACATTCTCGTCGGGCTGCAAACGGATGATCAGCTTGTTGGGTTGCAGCACGGCACCGCGCGGATCGAAGATGGAGTGCGGCACGCCCTTGAACTGGATGAAGATCTCCGACTGGCGGCTCGGCAGCCGCTTGCCGGTGCGGAGGTAGAAGGGCACCCCCTTCCAGCGCCAATTGTCGATATTGGCCTTGATCGCGACGAAGGTCTCGGTGTCCGAAGGCTTGCCGAGCTCGTCGGCATAGCCGGGCACCGCACCGCCCGCCATCGCGCCCGGACCATATTGGCCGATGACGCTATGGGTCGCCGCGGTCTTGCGATCGATCGGGCGCAGCGAGCGCAGCACCTTGACCTTCTCGTCGCGGACCGCCGTCGCGTTGAACTGGGCGGGCGGCTCCATCGCCACCATCGCGACGAGCTGGAGCATATGGTTCTGCACCATGTCGCGGATCGCACCGGCACCATCGTAGAAGCCGACACGGCCCTCGAGGCCGACCGTCTCGGAGACGGTGATCTGGACATGTTCGATGCCGCCTTCCTGCCACAGCGGTTCGAACAGGCTGTTGGCGAAGCGCAAAGCGAGCAGGTTCTGGACGGTTTCCTTGCCGAGATAATGATCGATCCGGAAGGTGCGATCCTCAGGGAAAACGGCGGCGACGGCGTCGTTGATGAGGCGGCTCGACGCCATGTCGTAGCCGAGCGGCTTTTCCAGGCCGATGCGGACGCCGTCACCCGCGAGCCCTGCCTTGGCGAGGCCGTCGATCGTCGCCCCGAACAGCGAGGGGGCAGTCGAGAGGAAGATGGACAGGCCCTTGTCGGTCGATCCTACGGCACGCGCGAGCGCCGCGAAGTCCGCTTCGTTCGAGGCATCCACGGGCACATAGCTGAGCCGCGCGATGAAGCTGGCAAAAGTGTCCTCCTGCAGGCGTTCGGAGGGCACGAAGCGGCGTAGCGCGGTTGCGGCGAAATCGCGGAAGGCCGCGTCGTCATGGCTGCTGCGCGCCGTGGCGATGATTGCAAGATTTTCCGGCAGCAGGCCTTCGGCGGCGAGACCGTACAGCGAAGGGAGGAGCATGCGCTGGGAAAGATCGCCAGTCGCGCCGAAAAGAAGCAGCTTCTCGCTGGGGCCCGTCACCGTTCGCCGTCCTTCGCCATGTTTATTGCCCCCGAGGAACGGGATCGGTTCGCGACCGTCACGGCTCCTCAACGCTCTTGTAGCAAAAGCATCGCGAGGTGGTAGCCGCCATGTCGCATCGCCGCATTATTTACCGGACCGATCGGAACATCGGGGGCATCGGCATGTCGGAACGGGTCATATTGCACGAGCGCAGCCTTGCGGTCAGGCTCGCCGCGAGCGAAGCCGACGTGTTTGCGGCGCAGCGGCTGCGCTACGATATCTTCTTTCGCGGCATGGGCGCACAGGGCCAGACCGGCAGCTGCGACCGTGACATCGATCCCTATGACATGCTGTGCGACCATCTGCTGGTCGAGGATCGCGCGCGGCCGGGCAGCCCTGTGGTGGGCACCTACCGGCTGCTCCGCCAGAGCGTGGCCGAGGCACATGCCGGCTTCTACTCGGCCCATGAATTCGATCTGTCGCGGGTGCTGGCGCATGCCCGGCGGGAGGGCGTCGAGCTGCTCGAGCTCGGCCGGTCCTGCGTCGATCCCGGCTACCGCGATGCGGGAACGATCCAGCTGCTGTGGCGCGGCATCGCCGATTATCTGCAGGCGCACCGTATCGGCTATATGTTCGGCTGCGGCAGCTTCCCCGGCACTGATCCGGCCGAGCATGCCGAAGGGCTGTCGCTGCTCGCGCACGACCATCTCGCTCCCGCCGAGCTGCGCGCGCAGGCCATCGGCACCGACGCGATCCCGCTCGCGACCCTGCCGATCGGCGGCTATGATGGCCGGCTCGCACTCCGCCAGCTGCCGCCGCTGATCAAGGCCTATCTGCGCGTCGGCGCCGAACTGGGCGACGGCGCGTATATCGATCGCGCGTTCAACACGATCGACGTGTTCGTTATGATGCCGGTGGCGCGGATCGCCTCGCGCTACGCCCAGCGCTTTGAGGTCGCGGCTTAGCGCCAAACCGGCCGTGTCGTCGATTCTGATTGACGCCGCCATCGCACGGTGGTGTTCCGCCGCGACACAGCGGGGAAAGATCATTGTGCGCCAGCATTTCCGGTTAGGCCTGACAGTAGCCTGCGCCACCCTCGCCTGTACCTCCGCCATCGCCGCGGATAACAGCGAGATCGTCGTCACCGGCCGGGGGCTCGCCGCATCGCCCGGCGATGCCGCTTATGACGTGATCAGCATCGATCGCACCCGGCTAGAAATGTCGGCGAGCGGACGGATGGAGGATATCCTGCGCGATGCCGCGGGCTTCCAGCAGTTCCGCCGCTCCGATGCGCGCTCGGCACATCCGACCAGCCAGGGCGCCACCCTGCGCGGACTCGGCGGCAATGCTTCGACCCGGGCGCTGATCCTGCTCGATGGGGTGCCAATGATCGATCCGTTCGGCGGCTGGGTCAGCTGGGCTGCGCTGGATCCGGCCCGGATCGGCCATGTCCGGGTGATGCGCGGCGGGGGCAGCGGCGTCTATGGCCCCGGCGCGCTGGCCGGGACCATCGAGCTATCGAGCATCGCAGCGGACGAGGCGCCGGCGCTCAGCGCCGGGATCGCCTATGGCAGCCGCGAGTCGATCGATGCCGACGGCACCGTTACGGCGAAGCTCGGCGGCGGCTTCGCCATGTTGTCGGGCGGCTATGCGCGCGGCGACGGCTTCATCCCCGTCGTGGCCGAGGATCGCGGGCCGATCGACCGCCCCGCCCGCTACAAACAGAGCCGCTTGGCGGCGCGCGCGGTGATTCCGGTGAACAGTGACACCGAACTGCAGGCGAACGGTTCCTTCCTGCTCGACCAGCGCGACCGCGGCGTGCCGTTCACCGGCAATTCGAACCTGGCGGTGGACACGTCGCTGCGGCTGGTCGGCAATGGCCCCTGGGGCTGGGAGGCCACCGCCTGGCTGCAGCACCGCGAATTTTCGAGCGGCTTCGCCAGCATCGGCGCCCGGCGAGCGACGGTCAGCGAGTCGCTCGATCAATATAATGTCCCGGCCAATGGCGTGGGAGCACGGATCGAGATCCGGCCGGCTATCGGCGAGGGCAGGACGCTCCGGCTCGGTGGCGACATCCGCCACGTCAGCGGCCGTACCGAGGAAAGGGTGTTCTCGACCAACATCAACCGGCTCGCCGGCGGCAATCAGACGATCTACGGCGCCTTTGCCGAAGCGGCGGTCGTCCCGATCGACACGCTGACCGTGACGGCGAGCGGACGGCTGGACCATTGGCAGCTGCGCGACGGTCGGCGCACCGAGATCAGCCGGGCGACCGGGGCACTGGTCGCCGCCAACAGCGCGGCCTATCCCGACCGCTCGGGAAGCGAGGCGACCGGCCGCGCCGGTGCCGCCTGGACTCCGCTGGGCGCGATCACCGTGCGCGCCGCCGTCTATACCGGCTGGCGGCTCCCTACGCTGAACGAGCTCTACCGCCCGTTCCGGGCCGGCAATGATTCGACGATCGCCAATCCGCTACTCGATCCCGAACGGGTCAAGGGCGTCGAGGGCGGCGTCGAATATCAGCCGCTGCCCGGCTGGCGGCTGGCCGCGACGATCTTCTCGAACCGGCTCGGCGATGCGATCTCCAACGTCACGATCGCCCCCAACACCCGCCGGCGCCAGAATGTCGACGCGATCCGCAGCCGCGGCGTCGAGATCGATGGCCAGGCAACGCTCGGCGAGTGGCGACTGCAGGCGAGCTACTCGCATATCGACCCCCGCGTCAGGGCGAGCGGCGCGGCGCTGGCGCTCGACGGCTTGCGCCCGGCTCAGACGCCGCGCGACCAGGGCAGCGCCTCGATCGAATGGAACCGCCCGGGCACGGCGCGGATCGGCGGCACCGTCCGCTATATCGGCCGCCAATATGAAGACGACCAGAACAGCCGCGTTCTCGATGATGCGCTGACCTTCGACGCCGTGGCGTCGGCGCCGATCGGCCTGGGCCTGACCGCCGAAGTCCGCGGTGAAAATCTCGCGAACAAGCGCGTCGAGGCGACGGTCGGCGCCGACGGCACCGTCGAGCGCGCCACACCCCGCACGCTCTGGGTAGCGCTGCGCTACGAGATGTAGGCAATCGGGTAACGGTGGGTGGCGTTTGATTTGCGGCATCCACCTTCGTCATCCCGATGAAAATCGGGACCCATACGCGCGGAAAGGGAGGTAAGAGTGCCGCCCTGTCAGCGCATATTCGTTTTCGTTGCGCATATGATTCCCGATTTTCATCAGGATGACGAAGAGGGGGCTCACCCGATCGCTCTGAAGCCGAGCCGCCGCCCTTGAAAGGGAGTGGGAAAGAAGTGCATTCTCCACCGAGACGGGGGAGGACTTCGATGATCATCGACGACGACACGGCGCTTCCGGTCCATCCGCCGTTCTGGCGCTCGCTCTATGCCCAGGTGCTCACCGCGATCCTGCTCGGCGTGCTGCTCGGCTGGCTCGCACCCGATATCGGCGCGCAGCTGAAGCCGCTCGGCGACGCCTTCATCAAGCTGGTCAAGATGATCATCGCTCCGGTGATCTTCCTGACCGTGGTCACCGGTATCGCCGGCCTGCGGCAGCTCGGCGATCTCGGACGGGTCGCAGCCAAGACCTTCGGCTATTTTCTCGTCATGTCGACCTTGGCGCTGATCGTCGGGCTGGTGGTCGCCAATGTCCTCCAGCCGGGTACAGGTATGCACATCGCGCCTGCCGCGCTCGATGCCAGCCATGTCGCCGAATATGCCGAAAAGGCGCACGACCAGACGCTGACCGGCTTCCTGACCAACATCATCCCGACCACGCTGGTCTCGGCGCTGAGCGAGGGCGAGATCCTGCAGGTGCTGTTCGTCGCGGTCCTGTTCGGCATCGCGCTGTCGCTGAGCGGCGAACGCGGCGTGCCGCTGCTCGACCTGCTCGAACGGCTGACCGCGGTGGTATTCCGGCTGGTCGCGATCCTGATGAAGGCGGCGCCGATCGGCGCGTTCGGGGCGATGGCCTTCACCATCGGCAAATTTGGGGTCGGCGCACTGGCCAATCTGGGCGGGCTGATCCTCTGCTTCTACCTGACCTCGCTGTTCTTCGTGCTGGTCGTGCTGGGGCTGGTATCCTGGGCGGCCGGTTTCTCGATCTTCAGGCTGATCGCCTATCTGAAGGATGAGCTGCTGCTGGTGCTCGGCACCTCCTCGTCCGAAAGCGCACTGCCCAACCTGATTGCCAAGATGGAGCGCGCCGGCTGCGACAAGCCGGTGGTCGGGCTGGTCGTGCCGACCGGCTATTCGTTCAACCTCGACGGCACCAATATCTACATGACGCTGGCGGCGCTGTTCATCGCCCAGGCCTGCGACGTCCATCTTTCGCTGGGCGAACAGATCAGCCTGCTGCTGGTCGCGATGATCTCGTCCAAGGGCGCGGCGGGCGTGACCGGCGCCGGCTTCATCACCCTGGCGGCGACGCTGTCGATCATACCCTCGGTGCCGGTGGCGGGCATGGCCCTGATCCTCGGGATCGACCGCTTCATGTCGGAATGCCGCAGCCTGACCAACTTCGTCGGCAATGCTGTGGCGACAGTGGTCGTCGCGCGCTGGGAAGGCGCGCTGGACCGGGAGAAGCTCAAGGCCGCGCTCGGCTGAGCTTCCTCAGGCAGCCAGCCGGTTTGCGAAGCCGAGCATCGCGCGCGCCTGGCGCTGCGCTTCGATGATTTCGCGGGCGGTCATGTCCTCGGCGATCTCGGCGCGGCATTCCATCGCGCGGCTGTTGCCGCCGAGGGCCGCGATATTGAACCATTTGTGGGCCGCGATCAGGTCGAGCGGGCAACCGTCGGCACCGGCCGAGAAGGAGACGCCGAGCTCGAAGCAGGCGTCGATGTCGCCGGCCATCGCATCCCGCAGGCGCGATTCGGCAAGGAATTGCTGCGTCTTGAGACTGTGAGTCATATCTCGCTCCAATCAACCGCGGGAGCGTGGCGGTCCTTGCTGGCGGACCCCCGTCCCAACAGAGTTAACGGCGCGATGGGGATGAGTTTTAAAAACTATACCGCTTTTCCTACCCTCCCTTGGAAGGGAAAGGGTCAGTGCGGGCTCACCGCCAGATTATCGATCAGCCGCGTTCGGCCCAGCTTCGCCGCGGCAAGCAGCCGTGCCGGCCCCCGCAGTCGCTCGATCGGCTCGAGCGTCGCGGCGTCGACCAGCGCCACATAGTCGACCGGCTCGAACCCAGCCTCGGCCAGTCGGGCCACTGCCGCCGCCAACGCCGTCGCGACATCGCCGCCGCGCCCGATCGCCGCCGCCGCCTCGCCCAGCGCGCGGGGCAGGGCGCGGGCGGCGATGCGCTCCTCGGGACTGAGATAGGCGTTGCGCGAGGAGAGGGCGAGGCCGTCGTCGTCGCGCTGGGTCGGCACGCCGACGATCTCGATCGGCATGTCGAGATCGGCGGTGAAGCGCCGGATCACCGCCAGCTGCTGGAAATCCTTCTCGCCGAAGAAGGCCGCATCGGGCTGCACCTGCTGGAACAGCTTGGTCACGACCGTCGCGACGCCCGCGAAATGGCCAGGACGGGCAGCTCCGTCCCACCGGTCGCTGACGCCGTTGACGCTCACGCTCGTCGCGAAGCCGGCCGGATACATGGTGGCGACATCGGGCACCCACAGCACCGCGGTGTTGGCCGCTTCAAGCAGCGCCGCGTCGGCGGCCTCGCGCCGGGGATAGGCATCGAGATCCTCGGTCGGGGCGAACTGGGTCGGGTTGACGAAGATCGAGACCACCACCTGGTGTCCGCGCGCGCGGGCCGCATCGACCAGTGCGATATGGCCGGCATGCAGCGCGCCCATGGTCGGAACCAGCGCGACTTTGCCACTTATCCTCAATTTTGCGGCCGCCGCACGGAGATCGGCTATGTTCCGAACGATTTCCACCGACTATAGACCCCCTGGATTGTGTTCCACCGACGTGGAGCGCGGCACCAGCCCGCTCCTTGGACAAGGCCGGCCGCGGGATCAAGCGCGGTGCGGTAAAGGGATATTAGCTTTGCCAAATGCCCATCTGATCGTCTTCGCCAACGAAAAGGGCGGATCGGGGAAATCGACCACCTCGGTCCATGTCGCGGTGGCGCTCGCCGCCGCCGGCAAGCGGGTTGCCGCGATCGATCTCGACACCCGCCAGCGCACGCTGAGCCGCTATCTCGAAAACCGGATCGCAACCGAGCGCCGCACCGGCACGTCGCTGGCTACCCCGACCTTCGAAACCTTCGATGCGGCGCGCGGCCATGTCCTGCCCGATATGATCGCCGCCTTCTCGGCCGATCATGACGTGGTGGTGATCGACACCCCGGGCCGCGACGACGAGCATGCCCGCGCCGCGATCGAGCGCGCAGACACGCTGGTCACCCCGATCAACGACAGCTTCGTCGACCTCGACCTGATCGGCCAGGTCGATCCCGAGACCTTCAAGGTGCGCCGCCCGAGCTTCTATGCCGAGCTGGTATGGGAGGCGCGCAAGGCGCGCGGGCGGGTCGACGGCGGCACGGTCGACTGGGTGCTGCTGCGCAACCGGCTCCAGCATCTCGAGGCGCGCAATATGCGCCGCGTCGCCGAGGCGATGCAGGATCTTGCCAAGCGGGTCGGATTCCGGGTGATCCCCGGCCTGTCCGAACGTGTCATCTATCGCGAACTCTTTCCCAAGGGATTGACCCTGCTCGATCTCAAGGCGATCGGCGGCGATGCCGGTATCGCCCATGTCGCCGCGCGGCAGGAGCTGCGCGAGATGGTTGCGGGGCTCGCCCTGTCGCAATGGCCGCAGCATCAGGCCGCCGCTGGATGATCCTCGCCCTGCTGGTGGCCGGTGCGGTTGCCTGGTGGACCTGGGGGCGTGGCCTCGACCGCAATCGGCTGTTCGCCGGTGCGGCGGCGCTGGCGGGAGTCGGCCTGCTTATCAAGGGCGAGCTATGGCCGGCGCTGGCCTTGCTTCTACCCGGCATCTGGCTTGTCGCACGCAGCCAGGCGCCTGCCCGATCTTCGCGGGCAATGGACGCCGAGGAAGCGCGCCGCGTGCTGGGCCTTTCGAGCGGCGCCGATGCCGACAGCATCCGCACCGCGCATCGCCGGCTCGTCACGCGGGTTCATCCCGATCAGGGCGGCTCGGCGGATCTGGCCGGGCGCGTGAATGCCGCGCGCGATATCTTGCTGGAGGAACTGGCTAGGCGCTATCCACGTTGAGCCGCCGCCACTCGGCTGCCCCTTTCCCTTCCATGGAGGACAATTTGACCCATCGCTTCGACCCGACCTCGCTGCGCGAATATGACATCCGCGGGATCGTGGGGAAGACGCTGGGAACCGCCGACGCCTATGCGATCGGCCGCGGCTTCGCCACCCATGTCCGCCGCGCCGGCGGCACCCGGGTCGCGGTCGGCTGGGACGGGCGGATTTCCTCGGATGCGCTGCGCGACGAACTGGTGCGCGGCCTGGTCGAGAGCGGCGTCGATGTCGTCCGCACCGGCCTCGGCCCCACTCCGATGCTCTACTTCGCCGAGGCGACGCTCGAAGTCGATGGCGGCATCCAGATCACCGGCAGCCACAACCCGGCGGACTATAACGGCTTCAAGATGGTGCTTCACCACAAGCCCTTCTTCGCCGGCCAGATCCAGTCGATCGGCCAGATGGCGGCCGAGCGCGACTGGGAAGAGGGCAGCGGCGCCGTCAGCGACGCCGAGATCGAGGATCTCTATGTCGACCGTCTGGTACAGGATTTCAGCGGCAGCGCCTTCAGGATCGGCTGGGACAATGGCAATGGCGCGGGCGGGCGCATCCTCGAAAAGCTGGTCCAGCGAATCCCCGGCGATCACCATGTGCTCTATGCCGAGATCGACGGCCGTTTTCCGCATCATCATCCCGATCCGACCGAGGAAAAGAACCTCGCCGACCTGAAGAAACTCGTCGCCGACAAGGGCCTCGACTTCGGCATAGCCTTCGATGGCGACGCCGACAGGATCGGTGCGATCGACGGGCAGGGCCGGGTGATCTGGGGCGACCAGATTCTCTCGATCCTGGCCGAACCGGTGCTGAAGGACGTTCCGGGCGGCACGATCATCGCCGATGTGAAGGCCAGCCAGGCACTGTTCGACCGCGTCGCCGAGCTTGGCGGCACGCCGTGCATGTGGAAGACCGGCCACAGCCTGATCAAGGTCAAGATGGCCGAGACCGGCAGCCCGCTGGCCGGCGAGATGTCTGGCCACATCTTCTTCAAGCATCGCTGGTACGGCTTCGATGACGCGCTCTATTCGGCGGTGCGGCTGATCGAGGCGGTCAGCCAGCTCGGCGGATCGCTGACCGCGCTCAAGGACAGGATGCCAAAGCTCGTCAACACCCCGGAGCTGCGCTTCCAGGTCGACGAGAGCCGCAAGTTCAAGGTGATCGACGAGGTGCTCGAACGGCTGGAGGCCAGCGGCGCGACCGTCGACCGCACCGACGGAGCACGGGTCAACACCGCCGATGGCTGGTGGCTGCTGCGCGCATCGAACACCCAGGACGTGCTGGTCGCGCGCGCCGAGGCGAAGGACCAGCCCGCCCTCGACCGGCTGCTCGCGCAGATCGACGAGCAGCTTGCGGCATCGGGGCTGGAGCGCGGTCCGCAGGCGGGGCATTGAATCGAATCCCTTTCGTCAACGTCATCCCAGCGAAAGCTGGGATCTCACTTTTGTTGCTTCGCTCTCCCCGCACGAAGGCAGTGAGATTCCAGCTTTCGCTGGAATGACGGTGGGGTGGGAGGCGTGAATCTCCCCGCCCCCCTTGCCGGCTGGTTCGCGGCAAAGGGCTGGGGGCCGCGGCGGCACCAGCTCGATATGCTTGCCGCCGCACGCGCCAAACGCGACGCGCTGCTCGTTGCGCCGACCGGATCGGGCAAGACGCTGGCCGGCTTTCTGCCCACCATTGTCGAGCTGATCGAGAATCCGCAGGAAGGGCTGCACAGCCTCTATGTCTCGCCGCTCAAGGCGTTGGCAGTCGATGTCCAGCGCAACCTGCTGACGCCGATCGAGGAGATGGGGCTCGCCATCCGCGTCGAGACCCGCACTGGCGACACCCCATCGGACCGCAAGGCGCGCCAGCGGGTGAAGCCGCCGCAGATATTGCTGACCACGCCCGAATCGCTGAGCCTGCTGCTCTCCTATCCCGAAAGCGCGACGCTATTCGCGACCTTGAAGACCATCGTCGTCGACGAGGTCCACGCCTTCGCCACCACCAAGCGCGGCGACCTGCTCGCGCTCGCCATCGCCCGCATCTCGACGCTCGCGCCCGATATGCGCCGGGTGGCGCTCTCCGCCACCATCGCCGATGTCGACGCATATCGCGGCTGGCTGTCGGGCGACGGCGACTTTGAGCGGGTCGCGCTGGTCGAAGGCGAGCCCGGAGCACCGCCGCAGATCGACATCCTCATCCCGGAGGGACGCATTCCCTGGGCCGGCCATTCGGGGCGCTACGCCGCCGAGCAGGTGATGGCGGAGATCGAGACCCACAATACGACGATCATCTTCTGCAACACCCGCAGCCTGGCCGAGCTGATCTTCCAGGATCTGTGGAAGGCCAATGCGATGGGGCTGCCGATCGGCATCCACCATGGCTCGCTGTCCAAGGAAGCGCGCCGCAAGGTCGAGGCGGCGATGGCCGAGGGGCGGCTGCGCGCGCTGGTCGCGACCGCCAGCCTCGATCTCGGGGTCGACTGGGGCGACGTCGATCTGGTCATCCAGATGGGCGCGCCCAAGGGCGCGTCACGGCTGCTGCAGCGGATCGGCCGCGCCAATCATCGGCTCGACGAGCCGAGTATGGCGGTGATCGTGCCGGGCAACCGTTTCGAATATCTCGAGGGCCGCGCCGCGCTCGATGCTATCGAGGCGGGCGATCTCGACAACGAGCCGTTCCGCCCGGGATCGCTCGACGTGCTCGCCCAGCATGTCATGGCGGTCGCCTGCGCCGGTCCGTTTCGGGCGGAGGACATGCTGGCCGAGGTCAACCGCGCCGCGCCTTACGCGACCTTGAGCCCGGAGCAGTTCGACCGTGTCCTCACCTATATCGCCAATGGCGGCTATGCGCTGAAGGCCTACGATAAATATCGCCGGCTGACCCGCACGCCCGAGGGGCTATGGCGGGTGAGCCATCCCAATTTCGCGCTCCAGCACCGGTTGAACGCCGGCATCATCGTCGAGGCGCCGATGCTCGACGTGCGCTTCAAGAATGGCCGATCGCTCGGCAAGGTCGAAGAGGGCTTCGGCGTCACCCTGTCGCCGGGCGACTGCTTCTTCTTCATGGGCCTCGCGCTCGAAGTGCTGAAGATCGACCTCACCGACCTGATCGTCCGCGCGACCTCCAAACCCGCGCGCATCCCGACCTATGGCGGCGCACGGATGCCGATCTCGACCCATCTCGCCGAGCGGGTGCGCGCCTATCTGCACGATCCCTCGCAATGGCCGCGCTTCCCCGACGATGTCCGCGACTGGCTGGAAGTACAGGGCCGCCGCTCGCGCCTGCCCGCGCCCGACGAGCTGCTGGTCGAGACCTTTCCGCACGAGAAGCGCCATTATATGGTGATCTACAGCTTCGAGGGCTGGAATGCGCACCAGTCGCTCGGCATGCTGCTGACCCGGCGGATGGAGAGCCAGGGCCTGTCGCCGCTCGGCTTCGTATCGAGCGACTATGCGATCGCCACCTATTCGCTCGAACCCGTCGCCGACCCCGCCAGCCTGTTTTCCGCCGACATATTGGAGGAAGAGTTCGTCGACTGGGTCGAGCGTTCGGCATTGCTCAAGCGCGCCTTCCGCGAGGTGGCCGTGATCGGCGGGCTGGTCGAGCGCCAGCATCCCGGCAAGAAGAAGTCGGGCCGGCAGGTCACCTTCTCGACCGACCTGATCTACGACGTGCTGCGCCGCTACGAGCCTGATCATCTCCTGCTCGACGCCGCCTGGGCCGACGCCCGCGCCAAGATGACCGATGTCGGACGCCTCGGCGCGCTGATCGAGCGCGCGGCGGAGAAGATCGTCCATGTGAAGCTCGACCGCGTCTCGCCTCTGGCGGTGCCGGTGCTGGTGCTGATCGGTCGCGAGACAGTGGCGCAGGGCCTGGCCGACGACGTGCTGCTGATCGAGGCCGATGCGCTGGCCGCGGTGGCGATGCGGGAATAGCCGATATGTTGTATCTACAAATATTGACATTCGCTATAGATTATTGTATTTACGAAAAATGCGGCAATGAAGGTCGCATCTGCAGCCTCTCTCGTGGCTGCTGCATACCTCGACAGAGAGATAGGGACGATAACATGGCCTTTACTAGTTGCCTGCGGGCGTCGCCAATAGGATCAACAGGAAATGCGGATCACCTACGATGAGGAAAAGCGTCGCAAAGTTCTGAACGAAAGACAGATTGACTTTGATGACGCGGTTGGACTTTTCGAAGCGTTTCATCTCACGAAGCGAGATGACAGAAATTATAATGAGGAACGGTATATTTCGATTGGGGAAGCAAGGGGCCAAGTGTGCTTGGTCGTTTGGACGCTGAGAGAAGATAGCCGCCGCATCATCACGATGTGGAAAGCAGATCATGGAGAACGTGAAAGATACCACCGTCGCCGCAACGATAGCGGATGAGAGCAAGCCCGTCCTCGACGAGGATTGGTTTGAGGAAGCCGATGCGTACATCGGTACCAAATTGGTGCAGCGAGGCCGTCCGAAGTCCGAACGGACGAAGAAACTGGTGTCGTTGCGCCTGGATCAGGACGTAGTCGACTGGTTCAAGCGGGCGGGCCCCAAGTGGCAAACGCGCATCAACGATGAGCTAAGGAAGGCGGCGGGGATCTAACCGCCGCCTTTCTCTGTTTACCGCCGCGCGCAGCCGATCGCCGCAGCGTCGATCGCGGTTGCTACGCCCTTCAGCAGATAGCCGTCGGATCGATCGCGGCCATCCTTCGACACCCACGCTACCCGCATCGACGTGCCGCTCCGCATCGTCGCGATGATCGCTGCGTCGGCGCGGGCGTCGGGCGCCCAGGCGTCGACGCTGGCCGCGACGAGCGGGAAGCTTCTGTCGCCGAAGACCAGCCGGATCGGGCTGTTGCGTGCGCGCGGTTCGCGCAGCCTGAAATGGATTTGCCCGCTGATGCCCTGGCGCGGCCAGATCGCCACGGAGGCGAAGCTCTGCCATGTGCCGCCACCGCGCCGTTCCGGCGTAGCGATCGCATAGCAGCGCGGCGGATCGGTGTCGCGAAAGGCGCCCCAGCCAGAAAAAATTCCGAGCGCCACCCGGCCCGGCGGCGCCGCCGAAACGAGCAGCGGCAGGCAAAGCAGCCAGAAAATCCGGACCCCAATTCTTGTCAACCCCGACCTTTCGAAAGTGGCAGAAATGCAACATTTTTGGCTGTTTATGTGAGGTTCATGCAACCGCCTTCCGGTTCGTGCACTAGGCCCCCCACGTCCCCAACATCCTTCCGGGGACGAGGTTATAGATGGAGTTATACAATGCGTAGCATCGTTGTCGCCGCCCTGTTCGCGGCCAGCGCAGCAGCCCCCGCCCTTGCCCAGGACCAGGCTCCCTTCACCGGGGCCCGCGTCGAAGGCCTTGCCGGCTGGGACCGCGTTTCCAACAACGGTCGTGATGACGCCGTGACCTACGGGCTCGGCGCCGGATATGATTTCCAGACCGGTATGGGCTTGGTCGGCGTCGAAGGCGAAGTCGCCGATTCGACCGCCAAAGCCTGTGTCGGCTCGCGCACGCCCGCCGATCCGCGCCTCTGCGCCAAGGCTGGCCGTGATCTTTATGTCGGCGGCCGGATCGGCACCGTCGTGGGTGGCAAGACGCTGCTGTACGCGAAAGCCGGCTACACCAACGCCCGCGCCACCGGCTCGCTCGACGACGGCACCACCCGCGTCCGCGGCAGCCAGAATTTCGACGGCGTTCGCGTGGGCGCCGGCGCGGAATATGCCGTGACCCAGAACAGCTTCGTCAAGGCCGAGTATCGCTACTCGAACTACGAGCAGGGCTTCTCGCGCAATCAGGTGGTTGCGGGCTTCGGCTTCCGCTTCTGATCGAAGGCGCCAGCTTCTGAGGAAGGGCCGGATCGCGGGAGATCCGGCCCTTTTTCGTGGCTGCGCCATGGCGGACAAGGATAACCGGGATTTATCCCCGGCCAATCGCACCTTTGCACTGGCGAGGCGGCAAAGCCGCGCTATAACCGGGCTCCATTTGAACAGCGGGGATGCCGGGGCAATCCATGAAGGCAACGATCGAACGCGCGACGCTTCTGAAAAGCCTGGGGCATGTCCAGTCGGTGGTCGAACGCCGCAATACGATTCCCATCCTCTCCAACGTGCTGATCGAGGCAACCGCCGAAGGCACGCTCAGGCTGATGGCGACCGATCTCGATCTGCAGATCGTCGAGGTGGTGGCTGCCGCGATCGACCAGCCGGGGGCGATCACCGTATCCGCCCACACGCTGTTCGACATCGCCCGCAAGCTGCCCGAGGGTAGCCAGGTCCAGCTCTCCGCCGCCGACGGCAAGATGCTGGTCGTCGCCGGCCGTGCGCGGTTCAACCTGCAGACGTTGCCCAAGGACGATTTTCCGATGATCGCCGAGGGCGAGCTGCCGACCCGGTTCGAGCTGCCTGCCGAGACGCTCAAGCAACTGATCGACAAGACCCGCTTCGCGATCTCGACCGAAGAAACCCGCTATTATCTCAATGGCATCTTCTTCCACGTCCAGGACGACGGCGCAGCACCGGTGCTCAAGGCGGCAGCCACCGACGGCCACCGCCTTGCCCGCGTCACCATCGCCCGCCCCGACGGCGCCGAAGGGATGCCCGACATCATCATTCCGCGCAAATGCGTGGGCGAGCTGCGCAAGCTGCTCGATGAGGTCGACGGCTCGGTCGGCATCTCGCTGTCGTCGACCAAGATCCGGTTCGGCCTCGGCACCGCGATCCTCACCTCCAAGCTGATCGACGGCACCTTCCCCGATTATAACCGGGTGATCCCGACCGCGAACGACAAGCTGCTCAAGCTCGATCCGAAGAGCTTCATGGACGGCGTCGACCGTGTCGCGACGATTGCGTCGGAGAAGACCCGCGCGGTCAAGATGGCGCTCGAGCGCGACAAGATCACGCTGTCGGTGACCAGCCCGGAAAACGGCACCGCCGCCGAGGAAGTCTCCGGCGACTATAGCGCTGCCGGCTTCGAGATCGGCTTCAACGCGCGCTACCTGCTCGACATCCTCGGTCAGATCGAAGGCGACATCGTCGAAGTCCACCTCGCCGACGCCGCAGCACCGACCTTGATCCGCGAGAATGACAAGGCGGCCGCGCTCTACGTCCTCATGCCGATGCGGGTCTGACACGGCGCAATAAGAGAATAGAGATTTCCACCGGGGGGAGGGACTGACATGCCGCTGACGGTCGCTCCCGATCTGGACGGGCTCGTCCGCCGCATCGCCGACGAAATGGCGCAGCACGAGGATCGCGGCAAGGTCGCCGACTATATCCCCGGTCTGGCGCGGGTCGATCCCAAGCATTTCGGGATAGCCATCGCCACCCATGACGGCAGGATGTACGCGGCGGGCGATGCCGACATGTCCTTCTCGATCCAGTCGGTATCGAAAGTGTTCGCGCTGACGATGGCGCTGGGCAAGGTCGGCGACGCGCTGTGGAAGCGGGTCGGCCGCGAACCGTCGGGCAATGCCTTCAACTCGATCGTCCAGCTCGAGGCCGAGCATGGCATCCCCCGCAATCCGTTCATCAACGCCGGTGCGATCGTCGTCTCGGACGTCGTGCTGGCCGGACATGAACCCAAGGAAGCCATAGCCGAGATATTGCGCTTCATGCGCGAGGTCAGCGGCGACGACAGCATCACCATCGACAATGAAGTGGCGCAGGGGGAGGCCGATACCGGCTTCCGCAATGCTGCGCTCGCCAATTACATGCGGGCCTTCGGCAACCTCCACCATCCGGTCGATCAGGTGCTGGGCGTCTATTTTCACCAATGCGCGCTGGCGATGAACTGCAAGCAGCTGGCGATGGCCGGCCGCTATCTGATGCTCGAGGGCCAGCATCCCGATACCGGCTTCAACGTGGTGTCGCCGATGCGCGCGCGCCGGATCAATGCGCTGATGATGCTGTGCGGGCATTATGACGGCTCGGGCGAGTTCGCCTTCCGCGTCGGCATTCCCGGCAAGTCGGGGGTCGGCGGCGGCATATTGACGGTGGTACCGGGCGTCGCCTCGATCGCGGTCTGGTCGCCGGGACTGAACGACCGCGGCAACTCGACACTTGGATCGCTGGCGCTGGAACGGCTGGCGGTGGCGACCGGCTGGTCCGTGTTCAACCAGCGCGAACCGGGCTGAGACGCGCTATGGCCCGTCGCCAATAAGCACCGGCCTGCGCCGGGATGACGTGACCGGTTGGGTCCGCTATGCCGGCTCGCGCGTCAGGCGCGCCTCCTTCCTCGCATCGGGCATCACGGACATATGAGTTTCGATCAGCTCGTGCAGGACATCGGCCCCTGGGCAATCGCGCTGGGGGCCGGTTTCGAAGGCGAGACCGCCGCGATTGCCGGCGGGGTGATGGCGCATCGTGGAATCTTTCCGGCCTGGGCGGCCTTCCTCGCCACCGCCTTCGGCGCCTTCTTTGCCGATGAGCTGTTCTTCCAGGTGGGCCGCCGCTTCAGGGACCGGCCGTTCGTCACCCACGCCCGCCAGAAGCCCGCCTTCGCGCGGGCGGTGGGCTTCATCGAACGCTATCCCACCGCCTACATCCTGGTTTTCCGTTTCCTCTATGGACTGCGTACCGTGAGCCCGATCGCGATCGGTCTGAGCTCCATCCCGCTCCGGCGCTTCGCTGCGCTGAACGGGCTGGCCTGCATCATTTGGTCGGCGGTGTTCACCACCATCGGCTTCATCTTCGGGCCTGCGGTGGACCGCATGCTTGCCGCGCTCGCGCCCTACAAGACGGAGCTGATGATCGCCTTCCCGATCCCCGGAACGTGCTTCCTGCTCTGGCTGCTCTGGCGTCGGCAGCAGAAGAGGCGGCGCGAACGGCTCAATGAGCCGTTCCACCTGCCGTCAATCGAAGCGGAATCCTGAGATCATCGTGTTCATCACCACCTCGCCATAGACGCGCTCGCCCGGCCCGTTCGAAGCGCCGGCGGCTACCATCAGCGGCAGCAGATGCTCCTCGCGCGGATGGGCGAAGCGCGCCGCCGGAGCATTGACCCAGCCGCCAAGCCCCGCCTCGCGATCGGCCGGAGCGCCCTCCACGACCCCACTCAGCCAGTTGTCAAAGGCAAGCGACGGCTCGGCAGCTTCGGCCCGGCGATAGGCCGGCAGGTTGTGAAAGCTCATCCCAGCGCCCAGGATCAGCACCCCCTCGTCGCGGAGCGGCCGGAGCGCACGACCCGCGCGATAGGCAAGGACAGGATCGAGCTGCCGGTCCAGCGACATCTCGACCACCGGGATGTCCGCATCCGGAAAGGCGACCTTGAGCGGGACGAACACGCCATGATCGAGCCCGCGGTCTGCATCGATATCCGAATCATATCCTGCCGCCCGCAGCAGTTCCGCCGCGCGCCTGGCCAATGCCGGGTCGCCGGGAACATCGTAGCGCAGTTCGTAGGTATGTGGCGGGAAGCCGCGATAATCGAAGATCAGCGGCGGCCGCGTGGCGGCGGTAAACCGGAAGCCCTCGGTTTCCCAATGCCCCGAGACGATCAGGATCGATCGCGGTCTTTCCGGCAGCATCCGGGGTAAGTCGCGCAGGAACGCTTCCATGCCTGTCCAGACGCCATCCGGGTCATCCATGAAGAAGCATGGTCCGCCGCCATGCGGTATATAGAGGCTGGGTTGCCGGGCCATGGACAGGAGATGGTTACGGCACCCGATCTTTCAAGCCGCACGGCCGTTTGCGGCGGGCTAGGCCGGCCCGCCCACCGCGTCGTCGATCAGCTTCTTCGCCGCTGCGCCATGCCAGTCCATCGCCCCATAGACCCGCCACAGTTCCTTGCCCTGCGCATCGAAGAAGATCGTCGTCGGTAGGGTGTCGGTGCCGAACGCCGTCATCAGCACATTCTGCTGGTCGGCATATTGGCTGAGCGCCTTGAAGCCCTTCTTCTGGAAGAAGGGCGCAATCACCTTGGCGCCCTCGAGATCCTGGCTGACCGTGATCAGGCGGAAGCGATCTGCCTCCTTCGTGGCGATCGCATCGAGCGCCGGCAGTTCGGCAATGCAGGGCGCGCACCAGGTCGCCCAGAGGTTGACCATCAGCGGCTTGCCACGGAATTGAGTGAGCGTCGCTGGTCCGCCGCCGGGGCCGCTGAACGGAATGGCGGGCATTTCCTTGCCGCGCTGCGATATATCGATCCTGCCGACCGATTCGGTGGGCACCCCGCCTTGCGGGGGGCTTTGCGGTTTACTATCGCAGGCGGCCAGCGCCAATGCGAGGAGACAGGCAATCAACGGCCGCACGGATAGCTCCAACAAGATGTGGGGAGGGCGCTTCGCTGAAGGGCCCGCCGCGGTGATGCGCGAGATTAACGCTTCGATACCCTTCGACAAGCGGCTTTGGCAGCAGGACATCGCCGGGTCAAAGGCGCACGTCGCGATGCTCGCCCGGCAGAATATCGTCAGCGAAGCCGATGCCGCTGCGATTTCCGCAGGGCTCGACACCATCGCCGAGGAATATCGCACCCAAGGCGTTCCGGTCGACCTGGCCCTCGAAGACATCCACATGGCGACCGAAGGGCGGCTGGCCGAGCTTATCGGCGCGCCCGCCGGCCGTCTCCACACCGCGCGGTCGCGCAACGACCAGGTCGCGACCGACTTCAAGCTATGGGTGCGCGACGCCATCGACGCGGTCGACGCCGGGCTGTCGGCGCTGCAGGCCGCGCTGGTCACCCGCGCCGCCGAACATGCCGCCAGCGTGATGCCGGGCTTCACCCATCTGCAGGTCGCCCAGCCCGTCACCCTCGGCCATCACCTGATGGCCTATTATGAGATGGTATCGCGCGACCGCAGCCGGTTCGCCGATGCCCGCACGCGGCTCAACCGCTCGCCGCTCGGCGCGGCCGCGCTGGCCGGCACCGGCTTTCCGATCGATCGCGAGATGACCGCAAAGGCGCTCGGCTTCGATGGCCCCACCGCCAATTCGCTCGATTCGGTGTCGGACCGGGACTTCGCCCTCGATTATCTGATGGCGGCGACCCAACTCAGCCTTCACCTGTCCCGGCTGGCCGAGGAGTTCATCATCTGGGCCAGCCAGCCCTATGGCTTCGTCAAGTTGCCCGACAGCTACTCGACCGGCTCATCGATCATGCCGCAGAAGCGTAACCCCGACGCGGCCGAGTTGGTGCGTGGCCATTCGGGGCGCATCGCCGGCTGCATGACCGCGTTGGTGATGACGATGAAGGGGCTGCCGCTTGCCTATTCGAAGGACATGCAGGACGACAAGCCGCCGGTATTCGAGGCGCACGATCTGCTTGCGCTGTCGATCGCGGCAATGACCGGGATGATCGAGACCTGCGAGTTCGTCGTGCCCCGGCTGCGCGCTGCCGCCGAAGCCGGCTTCTCGACCGCAACCGACCTGGCAGACTGGCTGGTGCGAGTCGCCGATATCCCGTTCCGCGAGGCGCACCACATTACCGGTACCGCGGTGAAACTGGCCGAGCACGAGGGGCTGGCGCTCGACAAGCTGCCGATCGAAGCGCTGCGGGCGATAGATACGCGAATCGATGACCGCGTCTATGCGGCGCTGTCGGTCGACGCCTCGGTGGCGAGCCGCGCGAGCCACGGCGGCACCGCACCCGAACAGGTTCGCGCGCGGATCGCCGAAGCCGGCGCCGCATTGGGATTGGACCGCGAATGAAGACCCGCATGATCATCGCCACGCTGGCGCTGCTTGGCCTCGCCGCCTGCGGCAAGCGCGATGCGCTGCGTCCCGTCGACGGCCATGCGCTGCCGCCCAAGCCCGCGACCGCGGCCGCGCAACCCAGCGTCGACCAGCTGCTCACGCCGCCGGTCGAGACGCGCCCCGGCCGCAGCGACGATGTGCTGCGCCGGTCGGAAGAACGCCCCGACGATCGCTTCAACCTGCCCCCTCCAGGTTGACCGGCCACTCCTGCCATACATCGTCATCCCGGCGGAGGCGGGGATCTCGGTCGTCAGGGGTGGATTCGCGCCTTGCCAAGCTCTCCTGAGATTCCGGCCTCCGCCGGGATGACGGGAATAACGGGAACCTCATGGACCATTTCAACATCAAGGACGGCGTGCTCCACGCTGAGGACGTGCCCCTGCCCACGATCGCCGATGCGGTCGGTACGCCGGTCTATGTCTATTCGACCGCAACCATCGAGCGCCACGTCGCGGTCTTCAGGGCGGCGCTGGCGGAGGTGGAGTCGGGCGCCGATGGTCCGCTGATCGCCTTTGCGGTGAAGGCCAATCCCAACCGCGCGGTGCTGGCAACGCTGGCGCGCGCCGGGCTCGGCGCCGACGTCGTCTCGGGGGGCGAGCTGCTGCGCGCCCGAGCGGCCGGAATCGCAGCTGACCGGATCGTCTTTTCGGGCGTCGGCAAGACCGCCGAGGAGATGCGGCTCGCCCTTGAGGAAGGCATCTTCCAGTTCAACATCGAGTCCGAACCGGAGGCGGAGATGCTGTCCGAGGTCGCCATGGCGATGGGGGTAAGGGCGCCGATCGCCTTCCGCATCAATCCCAATGTCGTCGCCGGCACCCATGCCAAGATCTCGACCGGCGGTTCGGAGGACAAATTCGGCGTTGCCTATGATCGCGCGCGTGCAGCCTATGCACGCGCGGCCGAACTGCCGGGCCTGGAGATTCGCGGCGTCGCCGTCCATATCGGCAGCCAGCTCACCGATCTCGGCCCATCGCGCGCCGCCTTCGAGAAGATAGGGGCGCTGATCGCGGAGCTTCGCGCCGCCGGCCACGCCATCGCCACCGCCGATCTGGGCGGCGGGCTGGGCGTGCCTTACGATCCGGCCAAGCCGGTCCCGCCGCTGCCCTCCGCCTATGGCGCGATGGTGGGCGAGGTGACGCGCGGCTGGAAGGTGCGCCTCCTGTTCGAACCGGGTCGGGTGATCGTCGGCAATGCCGGCGTGCTGCTCAGTCGGGTAATTCGCGTGAAGCAGGGTGTCACCGATCCGTTCGTCATCGTCGACGCCGCGATGAACGACCTGATGCGGCCCAGCCTCTACGACGCCTGGCACGACATTCGCGGCGTTACGCCCAACAATGGCACTATGACGGCCAATATCGTCGGCCCCATCTGTGAAAGCGGCGATACTTTCGCCAAGAACCGGGTTATGAACAGCGTCGAGCCGGGCGACCTCGTCACCTTCATGACGGCGGGCGCCTATGGTGCGACCATGGGCAACACCTATAATTCGAGGGCGTTGACCCCCGAAGTGCTGGTCCGCGGCGACCAGTGGGCCGTGGTCAGGGAGAGGCAGCCGATCGAGGCGCTGATCGCAGCCGACAAGCTGCCGCCGTGGATCTAGATGGTTCGTCACGATTTCTTGGGTAGCCCGCCTGCTGGGCGATCGTAAAAATGGAGCCCGCATGAAGCCCGTCCGTAAGGCCATTTTCCCCGTCGCCGGATTCGGCACCCGTTTCCTTCCCGCTACC
>NZ_JBANFK010000017.1:0-84176 GCF_037861105.1 Rhizorhabdus argentea | reverse complement strand
TGGATGCCCTTTGCATATGGTGGGCGGTGACGGGCTCGAACCGCCGACCCTCTCGGTGTAAACGAGATGCTCTACCACTCGAAGCTGCCGGCCACCGTCTTGCCGAGCTGGTTGCCCGCCATGAACAGCCGTTCGCGATGCTCCGCGCCGGCATCATGGAATTCGCGCTGCTTTGTATAGGGCCGATAGGCCGCCAGCTGGTTACGCCGTGTCCGCCGTTCCAGTTCGCGCGCCAGCTTCAGCGCCTTGCGCGTCAAGCCGCTCGAGGATGCGTCGCAATTCGTCGGCAATTTCGTCATCGGACATCGCCTCGATCGCATCGGCCGGACCATCGCCCAGCTTGGTAAGGCTCGACGCCATCAGGCGCAGATAGTCGTGCGGCCGGTCGTTGCGGACCTTCTCGATCGTCGCCGCGCCATGCTGCGCCCAGCTCGCCTGCAGTTCGATCAGGAACGCATCACTTGCGGCCGTGCTCGCAGGCTCGACCCCCTCCTTTTTCGCCGCAGCCGTGCGGCCCGTGAAACGCCCGTTGGCATCGCGCTCGGCCGCCATCAGGCGGTGCGCAGGCTGAACCGGAATCCCGCACGGGGTGTCAGCCACATTCGTTCGCCCGCGGCGACGTAATTACTGTTAGCGACAGCAGCGATCGCGCCAGCCTGGCTATATTCGTAACGGAAAGCCTCGGTCGCGATCATCGACATCGCCGTCTGCCCATCGGGCGTCGCCGCGCTGAGCGCCGGCGTAGCGGTGATCGCCACGCTGAGCGCCTCGGCACTGCTGCCGTCCTGGCCCGGATCCGCCGCCACCGGCAGCCCGCCCGTCGCCACGCGCGCAAAGAAACTTATTTCAACTGTCATGACGTAATCCTTTTACTGGGAGAGAGCGCAACTATACGCCGCGCGACAGCAGAAGTCGTCGCGACTGGTTCATAAGAGATGCCTGGAAACGGAAAGAGCGGGCGCCGCTGCCGCAGCTCTCCCACTCTCTAAATATGCATAGCGCCACCATGCGCGAATGTAAAGAACATAATGGCAACATGGTGCGGCCTACAGACCGATCGTTGAAGAGGATCTTCCAGGTTGCTTACGCCCGCTGACTGCTGGGACGCCGCCGCGGGGGCCTGCTCCTTCGTTCAATCGAGGATCCGGCCACTCACCATCTGCGAACGCCCTTGGGCAGGATATTGCCCGCCTTCTGCCAGGGCACCGCCAGATCATGCCGGCGATTCTCGAGATAACTTACCTTGATAGTGCAGTCGCATTTTCTGATATCGCAGACATCCTTAACCCTGTAGGCAACAAACTCAGGATTCTTCTCCGTGTAAAGATACACGAACTCATACTCTTTACTACATCCCCAGTAAGCCGCTCCGGTACGATTAGCATATCTAAGGTCATTGAAGTCCACAATCTTAAATTGGGACATATCAGATCTTGATGCCTCTGGCAGGTCGTGATCGATAACCACCGGCCTTCTATGCCCATAACACATCACCGGGAAGAACAACACGCAGGCTGCGGAGATGCTGAAGGGAATCCAGAAATGTGTATTCATCGTCTTGCCCTTCGATAGTCTTCCTGCGCGAAATCGTCGGCTTCGACTTCGGCCGGATTCGGCTTCCCCGTCAAGACCCCCCTGATAGCTCCAGCAGCATAACGATAGGGGAACCACGGATTGCCATATTGATATGTGTGGCCTTTTTCATGGCTCCCGAAGGTGAACGGGGGGTGCTCCTTAGCCTTATCGTCACGCAGGGCTGGACGATCGGGATGTGTCCCGGGACCATAAAGCACGGAGTTGCCGAGCGTGAAGGCGCTTCCGCCCTTGCCTACCAACCCTCCCTCGAATTGCAGCGCATTGTTGCCAATGGTGATACGGGCATCCGGTCGGCCGGCGATCCTGCCGGCAAGAACATTCAGCGCGCCTGCTGCTGCTCCAACCGCCGTGTAGGGCGATGCCCAGAGCTTGCCCGCAATGTCAGTGATCATGTGGTCCGGCCTGAGTTTCTCGTAAGCGGCCCGCTGCTTGCTCTCTCTCTGCCATTGCAACTGTTCTGGCGTTCTACGGCCAGCAACTCTGAAATCGGAATCCATCGCGGCCGACGTCTTCCGCCCTGCCATGCGATCTCGCGCCAGTTCCAGATTTCGGGCGGCATCTTCGGCAAATAGCATCTTCGGCAGCGACTGCGGCCCATTGATGCGGCGGCCCCTTTTCAATTCAGCTGGTCTCGGCAGTACCGTTGTCGCCACGCGCGCATCCGAATTCCGAGCGACAGACATCGGTTGCTCCGAATTGGGGCGCTGCGCCAACGTGCCTGCGGGCTTTACCAAAAGGCTGCCCGGTGCGCCGGGAACGGGTCTGCCGTTGCGCGTAAGCCCAAGATGCTCGAGCATCTGTGCTACACGTCGCTGGTCCTCCGAGGAATCGTCGCGCGTCGGCATTTCTTATCATCCCCAAAATAGATCCGGACGCACGAAGACAGCCCACCTAGAGCAAGCAGGGGCAGACGATTATCGATGAATTGAAGCAAAAACGTCAGCTACGCGACAACCCGGAAGGGCGATCGACGCGGTATCCGCATCGTCAATTAATGCATAGCCTCGCCATCGCGCGACGTCAAGAACAAAAAGGAAACATGGCAGCCAATCAGGCGACCTTGCGCTCCTCGGCAGCAGCGTCCCGTCGCACCACCGGCCGGAACGCGACGCACAACGCATAGCCGTTCTCCCCGACCGCAGAGATCGGGGGCACCAGCAAGGCCGCGCCCGGCGTGCAGCGGAACAGGTCGCCGGCGATCGCCTCCATCCCCTCCTGCACGAAGGTGGCGCTGATATCCGGCTTCTCGCTGAAGCCCGCTTCGTCATGCGGGCCGGTCAGCGGCTGGAAGCTTACATCCTCGATCTGCACCGCCTCGTACAGGCCGCCGAGCATCACCGCGATCGTCAGGTCGCTCCGCGCCGGGATAGCCAGCCGATAATAGCCGTCATGCGTCGGAAAGGCGTCGACATCGACCAGGCAATCCTCGCGCGCATTGGCCAGGATCACCGGCACCGGCACGCCGCCGGCCAGGAAGTCGCTCTCGCGGATATCGAGCCCATTGCGCACGATACCGAACAGCGCGAGATTAAGAGCAAGTCCCTGATCCTGCAATTCGCCCGGCAGATACATTCGCTCCGTGTTCTGGACATAATGCAGCCCACGCCGGCGAAGCCCACGCGTCGAACTCGACATATCCAGCATCTTCAGATGGCTCGACGAACCGAGGTTCGCATCATGGGTGAAGTCGCCGATCACCGCCACTTCCTCGGCCGAAGGCAGGTACATGAACCGCGCGAGGATGGCGGCTGCAGCGCGCCGCCGGCATTCCGCGTCGTCGGACAGGGCACCCGGCCCCATCGCCGCCGCAGCCTCACCGAAGGCGATCGCCGCCGCCTGGATGCGATCACGCGTGGCGCTCTGCGCACCCTTCTCGGCGGGCTTCTCATGGATCGTCTTGCCGTTCGAATGATAATCGACCACCGAACCCTTGGCTTGCGTGCAGATCTGCTCGATCATCGCGATTGACGAGCCCAGCGTGCACAGCGCCTGGCGGCTATAATGGCGCTTGTCGAAATAGCCCTTCTTGTCCAACCCGCTCTGCTCATTCTCGCGCAGCAGAAGATAACGGCCAGCGATCGCCACGTTCATCCGCGCGGCGAGCAGCGGCGCGATCCGGTCCTGGACGGTGCCATGGTAGCCGAGGTCGACGATCATCGCCATGTCGCCGTCTTCGAGCCCCGCCCGCCGCACATGCGCAACCAGCCGCTCCGCATAGCGCGCCGATCGCCGCACGATCCGCTGCGCCGTCTGGCCTTCGCAGGCCAGCCGCTCGAGATCGGGCGTATCGCCGCCGGGGCCGACCAGCTTGCGCGCCTCATGCGGCTCGAGCAGCAGCAGTCCCGCGAGCACGTCGAGCCGATGCTTGCCCAGGTTCCGCTCGATCATCGCGGTGACCGCCGTTTCGTCGATCAGTCCGGCACGGCCTGCGGTCAACCGGCTGATCGCGATTTCGCCTACGGCGATTCCCGATCCCAGCGTCTCGAACATCTTCATCGGCAGGTAGCCGTCGCGCATCAGGAACAGGGGCTTGACCGGCCGGCCGCAACTTTCGGCCAGCACCTCCGCCTCGTCCCGCACCCACTGCGCAAACCCGTGCAGCAGCGGACCGATCACGTCATGTCCCAACACGAATGCCGGGTCCTGCTCGCTGCGCAAAGACACCAGCTGGCGGTGCGGCTGCATCGCCGCAACGCTCTGCCGGGTCGCCGCATCGATGAGCACGGCCGCCATCGCCTCGTGCCGCAGCCGCGTCTCGGCGCCGGCATCGAACTGCTCGAAATGGGCGCTATGGATGCCAAGCGCCGCCGGCGCCGTCTGGTCGGCGTGAAGATTGTCGCCCAGGTGGAATATCGCTCCCGGCTGCACGTGCATCGCCGCCAGGACCGGCTCGAACAATCCCTCGGTCTTGCTGATCCCATGCTCGGACGATGTGAAGATCCGGTCGATCGCCTCCGCAATCTCGGCCCCAGCTGCCCGGCTGATCAGGTCGCGCAGCTGCGCCGGGCTGAAATAGGTATCGCTAACGACGATCACCTTCAGCCCGCGCGCCTTGGCGCCGCGGATCAGCGCCATCACCGGCGCGAAGCCGAAACAATGCTTCGCCTCCGCATCGATTTCCGCCTGCACCGAAGCGGCAAGTGCTTCCGCATCGGCCGGCGGCAGCAGCCGCGCATGGATTGCCTCGATAGGAACCTCATTGCGGCGGTTGCGGAACGCCTGCGCCTTGCGCGCGCTGCGCTCGGCCATCACCCGCGGCTCGATCGCACCGCCCTCGATGTCGAGCTCGACGAACACATCCGATGGCGCCTGCGCATTACGCCACAGCAACGTGTCGAAGCAGTCGAGCGACAACACCGACACCCCGGAAGGGGCGCGATCGAGCAGGTTGGGAATGTCTCGCGCTGGAACGCTGATCTTCATGATTCTTCCATCCGGCATAGGTCGTCGGTCTGTCATCGCCGATCGGCCTTGCGAAAATGTTAACCATGAATGGCGGCGGCCGATTACGGGACGATCGCCGCAACCAGTTTATCGAGCAGCGGCTGCTGGCTGACGAGCATCATGTTCCGAGCCTCCTCGATACGCATCCAGCGCGCAGCATCGATTTCCGGAAATCGTGCGATCTGCCCGCTGCGCGGCGGCCACTCCATCTCGAACATATTGCTCGCGACCGCGTTGGCATCGACCTCCGCCTCCAGCCCGAATGCCTCGACATATTTTCCGCCCGCCTGCCGTATCTCGCCCAGCGGCAGCAACTGTCCGGCGAGCACCAGGCCGAGTTCCTCCGCTGCCTCGCGCAAAGCCGCGGCGGCGGCATCCTCGCCAGGATCGATCAGCCCCTTGGGGATCTGCCACGCGCCGGCCTGCTTGTTCCGCCAATAGGGTCCACCGGGATGAACGAGGAGCACCTCCACCGCCTCGTCGCTTCGACGATAAATCAGCAGCCCGGCACTCCGCTGGGCCACGCTATTCGCCTAGCAGATGCAGCGCGATCGACCGGCGGTGCGGGCGTCGTCGATGTTCGAACAGAAAGATGCCCTGCCAGGTTCCGAGCGCCAGCCGCCCGTCCATCAGCGGAATCGAAAGCTGCACCTGGGTCAACGCCGTGCGCAGATGCGCTGGCATATCGTCCGGCCCCTCATCGTCATGAGCGTAGGCACCGGGATCCTCCGGCGCGATCCGGGCGAAATAGCGTTCGATATCGCCGCGCACCTCAGCCGCCGCATTTTCCTGGATCAGCAGCAAGGCGGAGGTATGCCGGCAGAACAAGGTCAGCATGCCATCGTGCAGATCGTGCGCGGCGACCCAGTTCGATACGCGATTGCTTATCTCGACCAGTCCCTGCCCGGGCGTTTGGATCTCGATCACATCATGTGCCTGTCGCATGGCAAGAAGTCACTCCAAATTGCCCTCGCTCGCCGAGTTGAAGCCTGCCGCCGCTATCATCCCGTATTACTCCCTACGGGAAAATCCCATCGACCGGTGATAACAAAACGCGTGGTGTCCGGTTGCGTTTAGGGAGATCATGATGGGTCGGTCCGATTGGCAGGACGACGTCAACGCACAACGCCTTTTGGCAGAGCGCTGGTCGCTCCTTGCCGTGGCGGTAGAGCAACTCGGCGCGGCGCGGTCACTGGACCAGGTCATCGAGATCCTCCGCGCATCGTCGCGCCGCATCTCGGGCGCGGACGGTATAGCTATCGTCCTGCGCGACGGCGATCAATGCCACTATGTTGCCGAAGATGCGAAGGCGCCGCTCTGGGCCGGACAACGCTTTCAGGCGGACAGCTGCATATCCGGGATAGCGATGCGCGACCGGCTGACGGTCGTCATCCCGGCGGTGATGACCGATCCCCGCGTGCCGCACGCAGCTTATGAACCGACCTTCGTGCGCAGCATGGTCATGGTGCCGGTCGGTCTGCCCGATCCGGTGGCGGCGATCGGCGCCTACTGGTCCGACGTCGGCGCCCCCAACCCCGGCGCGGTGCCATTGCTCGAAGCGCTGAGCCGCGCCGCCGCCACGGCGCTTGAAAACGGGCGATTGGTAACGGCACTGGAGGAGCTCAACCGCGCGCTGGAGACGCGGATAGCCGAGCGCACCGCCGAACTCGAGCGCGCTCAGGAAATCGCACGGCAAGCCCAGAAGATGGAGGTGATCGGCCAACTCACCGGCAGCATCGCGCATGATTTCAACAATCTGCTCACACCGATCATGGGTAGCCTCGATCTCGTGCTTGGGCGGAAGGTTCTCACCGAAGGCGTGCTGCGCAGTGCCAATGTCGCGATGGAAGCAGCCGAACGCGCAAAGCGGCTTGTGCAGCACCTCCTCGCCTTCGCTCGGCGCCAGCCGCTCGCGCCGAGTCCGGTGGATCTTCATGCGCTGGCGGGGGGAATGCTCGACTTGCTCACCAGTTCGCTTGGCTCCAGGATTAGGCTGAGTCTCGATATCGCACCGGATCTGCCCCGTGCCCACGCCGACCGCCACCAGCTTGAGATGGCGCTTCTCAATCTGGCCGTGAACGCTCGCGACGCGATGCCAGGTGGCGGCAGCCTCATCCTGTCGGCGCGCCACCCCACCGCTGAGGAGCGTCCCGCAATCTTGTCCACGGGAGATTTCGTCTGCCTCTCCGTTCGCGACAGCGGCACCGGCATGGACGAAGCCACGCTCGCCCAGGCCGTCGAACCCTTCTTCAGTACGAAAAGCGCTGACCATGGAACGGGCCTCGGCCTCTCGATGGTGCACGGTCTCGCCGCCCAGTTCGGCGGGGCGCTACAACTCTTCAGCACGCCTGGCGCCGGAACGAACATACTGTTGTGGCTGCCGGTAGCAAAGTCACCTGCACAGGCCGTGATCCCCACGGCAAAGGTCGATGGCGGATTGCCGGGCATGGGCACGATCCTTGTCATCGACGATGAACCTATCGTTCGCAGGGGCACCGCCGAGATGCTGTCTTCGCTGGGTTATGATGTCGTCCAGGCCGCCAGCGCCCGCGAAGGCCTCGGTCTCATCGAAGACGGCCTCGATCCCTCCGTCGTAGTCACCGATCACATCATGCCAGGCATGACGGGTGCCGAGCTGGCGTTGCGGCTGCGCGCCGATCGACCTCAAACGGCGGTGATGATTATCTCCGGCTATCAGGGCGTCGACCTGATCGCCCCCGATGTAGTCCGGCTGTCGAAGCCGTTCCGGCAGATCCATCTTACAGCCAGCATCGCCGCCGCGCGCGAACAGGTCATGGCCTGACCCTGCCGGCATTTACCTGTTCAGTTTGCCGACCAGAGCCTGAAGTTCATTGAGACTGGCGCCGTCATCGGCCATGGCGTTGGTATCGACGCCATCGCTCTGCTCCTGAGACCCCACAAAGCTCACGGCCGTCCATAGGATTCCCGCGCTCCAGAAGAGCGCCAGCCATCGACTCCGAAATAGCGAACTGTACCGCATCCATGCGGCCATCGCAGACCACGCTTAGCAAGCGATGAAGAACCATGCGGAGGAAAAATAGCGAGAGATTGGCCACTCGATTGGTCGCCTGGGCAACAATATCGGAACCCTGGCTTTGGGCCACCGTTCTTCCCGTCCGCATAAGAAATTGAATCTGCAGGAAGAAAGATGGCCAGCCGTTACGATATACCGATTCGTGAAAACCGATCGCAATTCCATACCGACAGCTTCCAGCGCGGTCTCGCGCATTGGAATCGCGAACGGCTTGGACCGCGCTTCCCCGCGCCCGACTGGCACAGTCGGCTTGAGCGCGATACCCGGATGCTGCGGCTCGAGCGCGCCTTCCTCGAAGAGTTGCGCGCCGAGATTGCCGAAGATGCCGCCACGGCGCCCCTGGACCCCGATGCCTTCGTCGGCTGGTTCGAACATCTTAAAATCGTCGGCCCCGGACAGGGCGATCCTTTATTCCCGTGGCTCGCCGATGAAGCCAGCCGGGACCAGCTCCGCTGGTTCTTCGAACAGGAGGCCGCCGGCGAAGCAGGCTTCGACGATCTCGTCGCCTATACCCAGGTCAAGCTGCCCGTCTCGGCAAAACTCGAACTCGCGCGCAACTATTGGGACGAGATGGGCCGCGGCAACCGCGCCGGCATGCACGGCCCGATGCTGGATGCCTTGGTCGAAACGCTCGCGGTCCAGCCCGTCATCGAGAACACCGTCTGGCAGAGCCTGGCGCTGGCCAATGCGATGACGGCGATGGCGACCAGCCGCGATTTTGCCTGGCATTCGGTGGGCGCGCTCGGCGTCATCGAGTTGACGGCGCCGGGACGCTCGGCGATGGTTGCCAAGGGCCTGCGCCGCATCGGCCTCTCCGACAAGGAGCGTCGCTATTTCGATCTCCACGCCGTCCTGGACGTCAAGCATAGCGCCGACTGGAATCGCGAGGCGCTACGGCCTCTGGTTGACGAAGATCCCCGCCGCGCCACCGCCATCGCCGAGGGCGCTCTCATGCGCTTGCGCTGCGGCGCTCGCTGTTTCGACCGTTATCGCGAGGCGCTCTGGGCCGATCGTTAAGCTGACGGCATCGGCGTGGCGATAAGCCTGCCGCTGCGCATGTTCCTGGCCCTGCTGGTGGGGCTGGGCAGCGGCATTGCGATGGCAGGCATTGAGGGAAGCGCCACGCAAGCCATTCTGGCCGTGGCGCGCCCGATCGGGGGTCTGTGGCTCAATGCCCTGACGATGACGATCGTGCCGCTCGTCTTCGGGCTGATCGTGAACGGCATCGCTGCGGCGGCGCAGGAGGCGTCCGCCAGCCGCACGGCGCTGCGCTCGATCCTCTGGTTCGCGATCCTGCTGACTACGGCCTGCACGCTCAGCGCCGTCGCCACCACTGGCTTGCTACATCTCTGGCCTGCAACCGCCCCGGCAGAAGCATTCCGCAATGCCGCTGTTCCGGCAGTTGCTGCGCAAGCCGCCGGGCCATGGTACGACGCGATCGTTCCCGCCAATCCGATAAAGGCCGCCGCCGAAACCGCGATGGTGCCGCTGGTGGTGTTCGCCCTGCTGTTCGGCTTCGCCCTCACCCGGATCGCAGCGAATCTTCGCGCCGTAATAGTCATGTTCATCGAAGCCATCGTCCAGACGATGCTGGTACTGGTGACCTGGGTGCTGTGGCTGGCGCCGCTCGGTATCGCCGCGCTGGCCTTCGCCGCTGGGATTACCATGGGAGCAGCCGCAGCCGGTGCGCTCGGTCAATATATCGTCATCGCGTCCGCGGCATGCCTGCTCGCGACGTTGATGGCCTATGCCGCCGCCACGCTCGCCGGCAGGATCTCGCCGATGCGCTTCGCTCGCGCCGCCATCCCCGCTCAGGCTGTCGCCCTCGGCACCCAATCGTCACTCGCGACGCTGCCGGTGATGATCGAAGCCACGCCGGCTCTCGGCGTGCAGGCGAAGGCCGCCGGCGTGGTGCTGCCGCTGGCGGTGTCGCTGTTTCGCGCCGCCAGCGCCGCCGCCAATATCGCGGTGGCCCTCTATCTTGCCGATCTCAATGGCATCTCCCTCAGCCTACCGATGCTCGTTCTGGGGGTGCTGGTTGCCGTGCCCGTCAGCCTGGCCGCTGTCGGCGTGGCCGCGCAGGTTTCGTTCATCGCGACGATCGCGCCGATCTGCGTGGCGCTGGGGGTACCGATTGAGGCATTGCCGCTGCTGATGGCTGTCGAGACCGTTCCCGATCTCTTCCGCACTTTGGGCAACGTCACCGCCGATCTCGCGGTGGCGCGCATTGTAGCGGCGGATGATCAATCGAGCCCTGCAGTTGCGTGACCTCCGGGCGTCGAATTCCTTTCCGCTGGCCCGATCTTCGACCAAAGTCTAAAGCGGCGTTAACCATTTGTTGGTCGGGTGGCCGCCAGATTACTCCTCGAAAAGGAGTTAGATCATGGGAAGCAACCTCGCCACCGCAGCCGCAATCCGGGCCGACGACACCGACGCCCTCCTCGATCTGGCTTTCGCCTGTTCCACGGGTGCGCAGGGCCGATCGATCGACCTGATCATGGCGCATAAATGGTTCAACCTCGCGGCACTGGCCGGCTCGGAGGAGGCGCAATATTGCCGCGCCGACATCGCCGATCAGATGACCCGCAGCGAAATCGCTGAGGCGCAGCGCAGCGCGCGGACCTGGCTCGCAACCCACAGCGCCCATTGATCATTAGCTGCCCTAAAGGACATCAGCTTCCGCCACGACAGGACGGCTCTCTCGCTTCCCGCGCACGCGGCTGTCCGGCTTGTCGGGCTCCCGGTGGGCTTCATCCGCCCGCGCCGGCCCGCTCGCCTCGATCAGTTCATCGAGCAGCACTTCGCCATCCGACCAGCCGCCCAGCCCCGACAGCGCGTTGATATGCCCGATATGCCCGGCATCGACGAACCGGCTCCCCCACGACCGCGCCAGGACCTCCAGCCGCTCGAACGTCGCGTAGCGATCGTTGCGGCTGGCGACGAGGATCGACGGAAAGGGCAGGCTCCGCCCCGGTGTCGGCGCAAAGCGGCGGACGAAGGGATGCGCCTCGGCCGCGTCCACATCAGGCGGCGCCACCAGCAGCGCACCGCGCACGCGCTCCAGCCTGGCATGATCCGCGCCGAGCGCCCACCAGGCGATCGTCAGACAGCCGAGGCTGTGCGCCACCAGCACGATCGGTCCGTCGGCCATCGCCAGCGCCGCGTCGAGCCGCTCGGTCCAGATCCGGCGCTCGGGTTCGGACCAGCAGCCGAGATCGACCCTACGGCAATCGCCACGCCGGTCCTCCCACAGGCTCTGCCAATGGTCGGGCCCCGAATTGTCGAGACCCGGCACGATCAGGCACAGCGGCTTGCGATCATCGGCCATCACTCTCCCCCAGCATATCGACCAACTCGGAGCCCCGGCTATCATGCGCGTGCGCCTGGCTGATGATACTGCGGGGCGGTACGCTGCTGGTCAGCCAGACATTCCCGCCGATCGTCGATCCCGCGCCGATCGTCACCCGGCCGAGGATTGTCGCGCCCGCATAGATGACGACATCGTCCTCGACGATCGGATGCCGGGCGAGCCCGCGGCGCAACGCGCCCTCGGCATCGGCGGGGAAGCTCCGCGCGCCCAGCGTCACCGCCTGGTACAGCCTCACCCGCTTGCCGACGATCGCGGTCTCGCCGATCACCACGCCGGTGCCATGATCGATGAAGAAGGCCTCGCCGATCGATGCGCCGGGGTGGATATCGATTCCCGTCCGCGAATTGGCGATCTCCGAGATGATCCGGGCCACCAGCGGCGCCCCCAGCCCATGTAGGAGATGCGCGAGCCGATGATGCACGATCGCGATGACGCAGGGATAGCACAGCAGCACCTCGTCCACGCTGCGCGCCGCGGGATCGCCGGCATAGGCCGCCTCTACATCGGTATCGATCAGCCGCCTGAGCGTCGGCAAGTTGGTCGCGAAATGGCCGATGATCCGCCCTGCCTCGCCGTCGATGAGCTCGGGCGTGCTGTCGCCGATCGAATAGCCGAGTTCCAGACGGATCTGCCCGTAGAGTCGGCTCAGCGCCGTCTGCAGCGTCTCGGCGACGAACGCCTCCTCATTATGCTGACGCACGAAGCTCGGTCCCAACCGCAGCGGGAACAGCGCACCGCACAAGGCAGCCATGATCTTGTCGAGCACATGGCGCGACGGGAAACCCACCGAACCGAACTCTGCGTGGCGCTTATGCGCGTTGCGCCATGCCTCACGTGCATCGCGAAGCTCGGCGGCGATGGCGTTGATGTCCCAATATTCACCCGGAGGCGCCGCAACCGCCTCGTCATAAGCTTCCTGCATAACCGCCTCGTTCCTAGCCCGATTTCCTGCCTAGCCGTCTGGCCAAGGAGGGAAAGCAACTTTTCTCTACCAAGAAGATAGGAATTATATCCGGGCGGACAAAGCGCTACGCCGCTGCTATGCGAAGCCATGGTTCCAAGGCTCGGCCCGCTCAAGCTCAAGGCACAGATCTACTGCGGGGATGAGGCCGCAATGGGTCCAGGCAAGGCCGCCCTGCTCGAAGCGATCGAGCGCGAGGGCTCGATCTCCGCCGCGGGCCGGGCACTCGGCATGAGCTATCGCCGCACCTGGCTGCTCGTCGACAGCATGAACCGCTGCTGGGCCGACAAGCTGGTCGACACCACCCCCGGCGGCGGACGCGACAAGGGCGCGCGCGTGACCGAGTGCGGCAGGCAGGTGCTCGCGGCCTATCGCGCGCTCGAGCTCCATCTTCTCGACGCCGCCCATCGGGACATATCCCCGCTCCGCGCCCTCCTGCGAGATAAGCCCGTGCCGCCAGCATAGACCACTTGCCATATACGGCAGAATATAGCATTCGATGGGGCCATGCCCTTCACGTTCCTCGTCCGATGCCTTGCCGCCCTGTCGCTTGCAGTGGCTGTCCCGGCCTCCGCCGCCGAAACTCACATCGCCGTCGCCGCCAACTTCACCGAACCGGCCAGGGAAATCACCGCCGGTTTCGAGAAAGCCACGGGCCACAAGGCGGTGCTCGCCTTCGGCGCATCGGGCGCCTTCTACACGCAGATCAGCCATGGCGCCCCGTTCGACATATTGCTGTCCGCAGATGCCGAGCGTCCGGCAAGGATCGAACAGGACGGGCTTGCCGTCCGCGGCACGCGCTTCACCTATGCTGTGGGGCAGCTCGCGCTCTTCTCCACAACGCCCGGCCTGGTCGATTCACGCGGCGCAGTGCTGAAGCGCGGCGCGTTCGACAAGGTCGCCATCGCCGATCCGGTGACCGCGCCCTATGGCGCCGCCGCGATCGAGACGATGCGGAAGCTCGGCGTCTATGATGTCCTGAAGCCGAGGATCGTCACCGGAAGCTCGATCGCGCAGGCCTATCAGTTCGTTTCGACCGGCGCTGCCCAGATCGGCTTTGTCGCGCTTAGCCAGGTGATCGGCGTCCCCGGTGGCTCGCGCTGGATCGTGCCGGCCAGGCTGCACAGCCCGATCGACCAGCAGGCGGTGCTGCTCAAGACGGGCGAGGACAACCCTGCCGCGCGCGCCTTCCTCAAATATCTGAAAAGCCGCCCTGCGCTCATGATCATCAGGCGTTACGGCTACGCCGTCAAATAGCTGATGGGCCTCGTTCTCGCGACCACAGTCGAACTGGCGTTGATGACAACCGTCCTGCTGCTGCTGCTCGCCACGCCGCTCGCCTGGTGGCTGGCCCGCTCGCGCCGCTGGTGGAAGGAGATCGTCGGCGCCATCTCGGCGCTGCCGCTCGTCCTGCCGCCCACTGTGATCGGTTTCTACGTGCTGATCGCGCTGGGGCCCGACAGCCCGCTGATGGCGCCGCTCCAGCCCTTCGGCATCCGCACGCTTGCCTTCACCTTCACCGGACTGGTGATAGGATCGCTCTTCTATTCGCTGCCCTTCGCGGTCCAGCCACTCCGCACCGCGTTCGAAGCGATCGGGAATCGCCCGCTCGAGATCGCAGCGACCATGGGTGCCGGGCCGTTCGACCGCTTCCTGACCGTCGCACTCCCGCTGTCACGGCGTGGCTTCCTGTCGGCGGCGATCCTCGTCTTCGCCCACACGGTCGGAGAGTTCGGCGTCGTGCTGATGATCGGCGGCAATATCCCCGGCAAGACCGAGGTGCTCTCGACACGCATCTACCAGCTCGTCGAAAGCCTGCAGTTCGGCGAAGCCCACCGCATCGCCGCGCTACTGGCCGCCTTCTCCTTCGCCGCCCTCCTCGCGCTGCTCCTCGTCGAACGGCGCATCGGCAACGTCCAGCCATGACGATTGCGGTCGATCTCGATGGAAAGCTCGGCCGGGGCTTTGCGCTGCGGGTCGCGTTCGAAGCGCCATCGCGCGGTGTTACCGCCCTGCTCGGTCCTTCCGGCTCGGGCAAGACCACGCTGCTGCGCGCCCTCGCCGGGCTCGATCGGATCGCCGGCTCGATCAGCGTCGATGGCCAGATCTGGCAGGACAGCCGGACGTTCGTCGCCGCCGAGCTTCGCCGCGTCGGCTATGTCTTCCAGGGCGCCGGTCTTCTTCCGCACCTCAGCGTAGCCGCCAATCTCGATTATGCCGCCCGCCGTGCGCCGCCCGGCCGCTGCGCCCGCGTCGAGATCATCGAGCGCGCCGGCATCGGCCATTTGCTCGATCGCCTCCCCACGCGCCTCTCGGGCGGCGAAGCCCAGCGCGCCGGCATCGCCCGCGCGTTGCTGAGTCAGCCCCGCCTGCTGTTGCTCGACGAACCGCTGTCCGCGCTGGACAGCGACGCACGCGCAGGACTGCTCGACTGGCTGGAAGCTTTGCTCGCGGACATCGATATCCCGGTCATCTATGTGACGCATGATCATGGCGAAGCCGCCAGGCTCGCAGCAAGAACGATCTGGCTTGAAAAGGGCGGCCTCAGGCCGATCGAGCCGGATCGGTGATGGGATCGTCGGTCACCGGATCGCTACGGCGAGACGTAGGCAGCGATCCGGTCTGCCGCTCGATCAGCCGCTGAACGCGAAACGGCTCGCCTGGCTTCTGCAGCTTGTGCAGCACGGCAGTGGTCTCGGCATCGGCCTGGGTCAGCCGCTGGTTGTAGCGGACATAATCGAGCCAGGTGGCGAGGTGGAAGCGTTCGATCCATAGCTCCGCGTCGTGCAGATCGCGCAGCAATGTCCAGCCGTGCGCGCCATCGCGCCGCCGGATCCGCCGCCGTTCGGTCATGGCGGACAGGAAGGCGACGATGTTGTGCGGCTCGATGCGATATTCCACGGCGATGACGACGGGTCCGCTGCGCGGCTCCAGCGGCACCGCGGTGTCGGGCTCGGTCCATTGCCGCAACGGATCCAGGTTGAGGTCCTGCACCTGCGGCAGCGGTGCCAGAAAACCGAGCAACAGCACGGCCATCTGAATGCCCGCGCCTATCAGCAGCGCATCCGACACGCCCTGATGCTCGGCAATGAGCCCGAGTACCCAGGCCCCGATCGCCATGCCTCCGAACGCCGTCATCTGGTAGATCGACAGGGCGCGCGCCACGACCCAGCGCGGCGAGGCAAGCTGCACCGTCACGTTGAACGTCGACAGTGCGACCACCCAGCTCGCGCCCGCCAGCATGAGCGCCGCAGCGGTGAGCTCCATATAGGGACTGATGCCGGTCAGCGCGGTGCCGATGGCAAGGCCCAGCGCGGCGAGCCTGATCATCGCTTCGGTGCTCAGCTGGCTGCGGAGCCGCCCGCTGCCCAGCGCACCGATGACGGCGCCGATGCCGAAGGCGCCCAGCAGCGCTCCATAGGTCAGCGGCCCGCCCTTGATCAGGGTTCGTGCCACCAGCGGCATCAGCGCGGGCACGGCATTGGCGGCGATGCCGAAGGAAGCCGCGCGCAGCATCACGATCCGTAGATTGGGTGACATCGCGACATAGCGCAGGCCCGCGCCCATCGCCATCAGCAGCCGCTCGGGCGGCAGCACCCGCGGCGGGAAATCGGGGCGCCAGCGCAACAGGACGAGGATCAGCCCTATATAGGACATGCTGTTCACCAGGAACGCCGTCGCAGCCCCGGCGGCGGCGACGATGGCACCGCCGATCGCCGGCCCCACGCTGCGCGCCATGTTGAAGCCCATCGAGTTGAGCGCGACGGCCCCGGGCAGTTGTGCGCGCGGCACGATATCGCCGACCGACGCCTGCCAGGCGGGGCCGTTCATCGCGGTGCCGCAGCCGATCAGGAAGGTAAAGGTCAGCAACAACCATGGCGTCAACCAGCCCTCCCACGCGAATATCGACAGGGTGGCGGAGGTCAGCAGCATGAAGCATTGCGCGGTGAGCATCACCCGCCGCCGGTCCATATTGTCCGCCACCGCCCCGGCAAGCAATGACAACAGCATGAACGGCAGCGCCGACGATGCCTGTACCAACGCGACCATCTGCGGCGATTGCACCAGTGACGTCATCATCCACGACGCACCGACCGACTGGATAAGCCCGCCGAAATTGGACAGGAGTGACGCGACCCAGACCGCCCGGAAGATCGGAATGCTGAGCGGGGAGGCCGCGCGGGGGGCAGGCGAAGCGATATCGGCGTGGGAAGTCATCGCCTACCGAATGCAGGACGCGCGGCTTTGTGCCAATAGCTGCTCCTTTCGCCACAGGATGCCTCGCCGGCAAAAACCCTGACGCCGCGTTCACCAAGTCCCATAACCCCATCATACCGATCCTGCGCGTAACGACATCATGCGAACTCCGGACACTCCGGCAGTCGAAGAGGTAAGCGTGCGATGTCGATAGCATCAGCTCTGGGCCTGAAGGGCCGTTCCGAAGCGCGTCAGGGATCGCGCACACGGGTGATGCTGCCGGCCGTCCTGCTGGCCGGCGGACGCCCCGCACGCGTCCATATTCTCGATCTTTCCAGCGACGGCGCGCTCGGCCATGCCCCCGAACCGCCGACGCCGGGCGAAATCGTCTGGCTGGTATGCAAGGGCAATGAAGTGCTGGCGCGCACCGCCTGGGTTCGCGGCAACCGCTTCGGCCTTGCCTTCGACTCCCGCATTCCCGCTGGAAGGCTCGATCCGATGCTGGCCGAAGGGCGCCGTGCGCTCCGGGGTGATGCGGACATTGCGCCACTGCGTCTCGCCGCCAGCTAAGCGGCGTCACGCCGCGTCGTGGAAGATGATGCCCAGAGTATGGCGATGCCCGGCCCGCAAGCTGCTCACGCCATGCCGCATCGTCACCCGACAGTCGCCGCGCGATCCGCGCTGCGGGCGATGCGCCACCGCAAAGATGACGGCATCGCCCTGCGACAGCGGCACCACCTCGGCGCGCGACTGCATGCGCGGCCGCTGCTCCGTCAGGATGAACTCGCCGCCGGTGAAATCCTCGCCCGGCGCCGACAGCAGCACCGCGACCTGCAGTGGGAAGACATGCTCGCCATACAGGTCCTGATGCAGGCAGTTATAGTCGCCCGCCCCATAGCGAAGCAGCAGCGGCGTCGGCCGCGACTGGCCGGCGGCATGGCAGCGATCGAGGAAATCTCGATGCTCGGCGGGAAAGCGCACCTCCAATCCCATGCGCTCGTGCCAGCGATTGGCGATCGGCGCGAGCCGCCGATACAGCGCGCCGCGCAGGTCCGTCACCAGCGGCGGCAGCGGATAGGTGAAATAGCGATATTCGCCGCGTCCATAGCCATGCCGCTCCATGATGACATGGCTGCGGAATCCCGCGCCCGCGTCATAAAGCGCCGCAAGCTCGCCGCACGTCTGCCTGCTCAGCAGTCCCGGCAGGATCGTCCAGCCTCGCGCATCGAGGCCGGCAGCGGCGGCGTCCCAGTCAAGCTTGTCGATCTTCGCCATGCCCGATCATCGCAGCGCGCCGTCCTGCGCGCTTCCCGTTCCTTGCGCTCACTTGTGCAGCGCGCTCTGCCGATGTGCATAGCCGAGATAGATGGCGAGGCCGATCGCGTTCCACGACAGGCACCACAGCAGTGTCTTGGCGGGCAGACTGATGAACAGATAGGCGCAGCCGAATAGCGCCCCCAGCCCCACCAGCGTCGCCGCCGGCGTACGAAAGGGCCGCGGCAGTTCGGGGCTGCGTCGGCGCAGCACGATAAGACAGGCGCCCACCGCCATGAACGCGATCAGCGTCCCGGCGTTGGCGAGCGCCGCTATTTCGCCGATCGGCAGCAATCCGGCCAGGATCGCCACGAGAATCGCCGTCATCGTTGTGATCCGTGCCGGCGTTCCGCGTTTGGAGATCGCCGCCAGCCCGCTCGGCAGGAATCCGTCGCGCGCCATCGCCAGGAAGATTCGGCTCTGCCCATAGAGAAAGGCGAGCAGCACCGTCGGCAACGCGATCACGGCGGCCGTGGCGATCATCTTGGCGACGCCCGGTCGGCCCAAGTCGCGCAGGATCAGCGCCAGCGGCTCCGGGCTGTTCGCGAAGCCGGTGAACGGCACTGCCCCGATCGCCGCGGCCGCCACCAATATATAGATCAGCGTACACACCAGCATCGATCCGACGATGCCGATCGCCAGGTCGCGCTCGGGCCGCTTGGTTTCCTCCGCCGCGGTCGAGATCGCGTCGAAGCCGTAGAAGGCGAAGAAGATGATCGCCGCCGCCGCCATCACGCCGCGCGGCACCCCGTCCGGCCCCGGCACCGAGGCAAAACCATAGGGCATGAACGGGTGAAGATGGCCCGCATCGAAATAAGGCAGGGTCACCGCGACGAATAGCGACAGCGTCGCGATCTTGATCAGCACCAGCACCGTGTTGATGCGGGCGCTTTCGCGCGTGCCGAGCAGTAGCAGCCCCGTCACCGCGGCGATGATGAAGATTGCCGGCAGGTTGATCAGCCCGCCAAGCTCAGGCCCTTGGGTCAGCGCCGCCGGGAAGCCCGCGCCGATCAGCAGCGGTGACGCATAGCCGGACCAGCCGACCGCGACGGTCGAGACGACCAGCGAATATTCGAGGATCAGGCTCCAGCCGACGACCCACGCAAAAATCTCGCCGAGCGCCGAATAGGCATAGCTGTACGCGCTGCCCGAGGCCGGCATCATCGCCGCGAGTTCGGCATAGGCAAGCGCCGCGCAGGCGCAGATCGCGCCCGCAATCGCAAAGGACAGCAACACCGATGGCCCGGCGCGATCCGCGCCAACACCGATCAGCGTCAGGATACCGGTTCCGACGATGGCGCCGACCCCCAGCGCCATAAGGTGCGGCCACGACAATGTCGGCATCAGCCCGCCAGCCCGTCGTCCTGCACTGTCGATCGGCTTGCGCCGCAGGAAAGCCGCCATACCCCCTCCTTTACGCGAACCGGTCTGTCGCCCTGATCAATCGATCGAGGATGCCGGGTTCGGAATAGGCGTGCCCTGCGCCCTCGATCACATGCAGCTTGGCATCGGGCCACGCCTTGTGCAGCGCCCAGGCATAGCGCAGCGGACAGGGCATGTCGTAGCGGCCATGGACGATCGTGCCGGGGATGCCGCGCAGCCGAACCGCGTCGCGCAGCAGCTGCTCCGGTTCCAGCCAGCAGTCATGATGAAAATAATGGTTCTCGATCCGCGCGAAAGCGATGGCGAAATGGTCGTCGCCGTGCGCAGCACTCAGGTCGGCGCTCGGCAGCAGGGTGATCGTCTCGCCCTCCCACAGGCTCCACGCTTTCGCCGCCTCGAGCTGCACGACGGGATCGCCCCCCGTCAGCCGTTTATTATAGGCCGCCACCATCTCGCCGCGTTCGGCGTCCGGAATGGGGGCGACGAAGCGCTCCCATTTATCGGGGAACATCTGCGACACGCCGAACTGGTAATACCAGGAGATTTCCTCTCGCGTTGCCGTAAAGACCCCGCGCAGGATCAGCGCGCTGACATGCGCGGGGTGCGTCTCGGCATAGGCGAGCGCCAGCGTCGATCCCCAGCTGCCGCCGAACACCAGCCAGCTATCGACGGCCGCCAGGGCGCGCAGCCGCTCGATATCCTGGACCAGATGCCAGGTCGTATTGGCATCCAGAGCAGCATGCGGCGTCGAGCGCCCGCACCCCCGCTGGTCGAACAGCAACACATCGTAGCGCGCGGGATCAAACAGCCGGCGATGATCGGCCGAGCAGCCGGCGCCCGGCCCGCCATGGAGAAAGACAGCAGGCTTGGCGCCCGGCGTCCCGACCCGTTCATAATAGATGCTGTGGCCGTCGCCGACATCGAGCATGCCCGTCGCATAGGGCTCGATCGGCGGATAAAGAATGCGCAGCCCGGTCATGATGCGCCGCAAGTTAGCGGAGTCAAAAGTTGCGCGCCAGCCGGAGACAGTGTCGTCCAGATGCGCGCCCGGCGGCCAACAGCGCCTCTCACGCATGGCGCACCGACCGATAGACCGCTAAGGCCTCGACAATTCCCTCCGCCCTCAGGCCATGGCAATTCGGAAATCCGATGATGCTTGAACATCCACTGTCCCGCGCCCTGCAGCACGGCGCGATCGCCAAGGGCACGCCGGCCTTTCGCCGCATGTCGCTGGCTATGCTGGCGGCAGGCTTCTCGACCTTCTCGGTGCTCTACGGCGTTCAGCCGTTGCTGCCGATGTTCGCCGATAGTTTCCGGCTGACGCCCGCGGAATCCAGCCTTGCCATATCGGCGGCGACCGCTCCGCTGGCCTGCATGATCGTGATCGCCGGGCTCGTCTCGGACCGCCTCGGCCGGCGGCCCCTGATGATGGCATCTCTGTTCAGCGCCGCGCTGCTGACTTTCCTGGTAGTGCTGTTACCGGGCTGGACGGCATTGCTGGAGCTGCGCTTTCTCACCGGCGTGGCGTTGGCCGGCATACCTTCGGTCGCCATGGCCTATATCGCCGATGAGGTTGAGCCCGCGTCGGTCGGCGCATCGATCGGTCTTTACATCGCGGGATCTGCCTTTGGCGGAATGACCGCCCGGCTCGGCGTCAGCGTCATGGCGCAATATCTTGGCTGGCGGCCGAGCTTCGCCGTGCTCGGGGTTACCGCACTGCTATCGGCGGTTGCTTTCTGGCGGCTATCGCCCGTTCCCAGAGGCTTCGTCGCTCGCAATCATGGCGCACGCGCGATCCTCGCTTCCGCGGGCCGGCTGTTCGCCGATCGGGCGTTGCTGCTGCTATTCGCAGTAGGCGGCATCGTGATGGGCGCGTTCGTGACGCTGTACAACTATACCAGCTTCCGGCTGCTCGCTCCGCCCTATTCGATGAGCCATACTGCGGTGGGAGCCATCTTCCTTCTTTATATCCTCGGGTCAGCCAGTTCGACGTTGTTCGGATCGATCAGCGGCCGCTTCAGCCGCCGCCACGTCTTCTGGATGCCCGCAGTTCTGCTCCTGCTCGGCATCATGCTGACGGCAGCGCATCCACTGGTCCTGATCATAGGCGGGATCGCCATCGCGACGATCGGCATCTTCGGCATACATTCCATAGCATCGGCCTGGGTCAGCCATCGCGCTGGTGCCGACCGCAGTCTTGCCTCGGCGCTCTATTTGTTCTGCTACTATATGGGCGCCAGTCTCCTGGGCCCGATTGGCGGCCTCGCATGGGGCGCGATGCAGTGGCCAGGCGTGGTGCTGTTCACCGGAACCCTTGGGTTGCTGGTGTTGGTCGCGGCGCTGCTACTGATCCGCATACCCCCGCTACCACAAAACCTGCACCGGCCCGAGGATGAGCCCCAGCTGCCGCCGGGCTGATGATGCGATGACTCCCGGGCGTCAGGATAGTAGACTGCTTATGCGATGATCTCCGGCCAAGGCGATATGGACGATCCAGTCGAAGTCGAACTGAAGCTCGAATATGAGCGCGTCCATCGAGACCGGCTCGCCGGCTCGGCGCTGCTCGATGCCCAGGGCGCGGAGCGCAAGCATCTCATTGCGACCTATTTCGACACGCCCGATCTACGGGTCCACAGCGCCGGCTACGCCGTTCGCATCCGCAAGGACGGCGAGGTCCATGTCCAGACCGTCAAGGCCTCCACCAGCACCGCGGGAGCGCTGTTCGTCCGTGGAGAATGGGAGCGAACGCTCGATGGCGAGCAGCCGATCCTGGACGAAACGGCAGGCCCGCTCACCTCGTGCGTCGACCCCGCGACGCTGGGCAAGGTCGAACCGCTGTTCATCACCGATGTCGAGCGCCTCTCCGGATTGATCGAGCGGGACGGGGCGACGATCGAATATTCCATTGATTCCGGTGAGGTTCGCGCAGGTCCGCGCCGCATTGCCTTGTCCGAAATCGAACTCGAGCTGAAACGGGGCTCGCCGCAGATGCTGTTCGATCTCGCCCGCAACCTCAACGAGGAGGTCCCGCTGCGGCTCGGCGTGCGCTCCAAATCCGGGTGCGGCTATGCGTTGGTCACCGGCGGATTGTCGAGCGTCGCCAAGGCCGAACCCATTCGTCTCGCCCGCGACATGGGGGCCGCCGACGCCTTCACCGCGATCGCGGGCTCTTGCCTCAAGCAATATCGGCTGAACGAGACGCTGCTGCTTGAAACCGAGGCAGTCGAAGCCGTCCACCAGGCGCGGGTGGGGCTCCGTCGCCTCCGCTCTGCCTTCGCGCTGTTCAAGCCTCTGTTCGCCGGAGACGACCACGCCGTCCTGCTCGCGGCCGAGTTGCGATGGCTGGCCGGCGAACTGGGCGCCATTCGCGACATCGATGTTCTGTTGCCGCAGTTCGAAGGGCCTCGACGAGCGGCGCTCGCCGCGATTCGGGAAAGCCATTTCAACCATCTCCGCAACCTGCTGGAGAGCGGCCGCGTTCGGCTGCTGCCGATCGAAATTGCCGAATGGCTGGCGATCGGCTCGTGGAAGGCCGGGCATCAGGATCGGCGACTGCATGAGCAGATGATCCCGGTCTTTGCCGCGAACCGGCTGGATCTCCTGCGCAAGCGCATAAGGCGCGAGGGCCGGCGCCTCGCGCGCGTCGACGACGAGCATCGCCACGAGGTCCGCAAGGATGCGAAGAAGCTGCGTTATGTCGCCGAGTTTTTAGCCTCGCTCTTTCCGGGCCGGAAGGCGCATCGCCGTCTGGAGCATCTGCTCGATCGGCTGGAGGCGCTCCAGGACAAGCTTGGCAAACTCAACGACATGGCCGCGGCGCCCGAACTCCTCGCCCAGTTGGGCTTGGACCCGGAGATCGGCGCGCGGAGCCCCAAGAACCGCACCCGCTTGCTGGGCGATGCCGAGAAATGCTTCGACGCATTGATCAACACGAAGCGCTTCTGGCGCACATGAACAGCTTGCGGACTGTTTTGCTCTCGCGCCGCGAAACGCTTGCGGGGGGCTTCGCCACCTGCAGCCTGTCGGCTGCTTGGGCGCTGCCACCTGGTTTGGCAACGGTAGCCCCGATGATCGATCCGCACCTCGTCAACCGCGCGCTGGACGCGCTGTTTCGCCATCACGCCGCGATCTGGTCCCGGGACGTCATCGCGATCGCCGATTTCGGGCTGCCTTCCGCCGCGCCGCGCTTTTTCCTGGCCGACATCCTCAACGGGACGACGACCAGCCTGCTCGTCACGCACGGCCGCGGCTCGGATCCCGATCATAGCGGTTGGTTGCAGAGTTTTTCGGACGCGGTTGGTTCCGCCGCCACATCCGAGGGCGCCTATGTTACCGCCGAGACCTATGAGGGTATCCACGGAGCGTCGCGCCGTCTCCTCGGCCTCGACGAAAGCAACGCCCATGCCGAAGAGCGGTCTATCGTGATCCACTCCGCCTGGTATGCGTCGCCGGACGTGATCGCGCGCCAGGGCAAGCTCGGCCGCAGCGACGGCTGCTTCGCGTTCGGCGAACAGGACATCGGACTGGTTCTCGCCCGCCTCGGCCACGGCAGGCTGCTTTATGCGGGACGTGGCAACCATGGATGAGTGGGTCGACCGTCTCCAGCGCCATCTCGGCTGGATCATCGGGCTCGGCGGCCTCATCGCCTGGCTTGCCCTGCTCTACTTCATGTTTGGAGATGTCTTGTGACCGCGGACGCCAGCTGATCGGTTTCGCAGTCCCCTCTCTATTGCAGTTTCTGCGGCGTAGCATGACCTTCACTGCAGTTCCTCGGTCGAAGCAATGATCCCGTATTTCTTCGCCTGCTCGGCCAGCGTCGGGTCGATCGCGATGCCCGCGTCGATGTCGGCCTTTCCTTCGGCCTTCTTGCCGGAGCGCCGCCTCGCCAGACCCCGCCCCAGCAAAGACCAGCCGAGCTTGGGTTGCGTTGCCAATACGGTGTCATAGTCGGCAATCGCCTTGTCGAAGTCGCCCATTCGCAACCTTACCAGGCCCCGGCTGTCCAGAAAGGCAACAGTCTTCGGCCGAAGTCGGATCGCCATGTTGCAATCCTCGAGCGCCGCAGGCAGCGCCTGGTTTAGCAATGCCCGCGCCCAACAGCGCTCGTTGAGCGCCACGGGCTTGCGACTGTCTACTGGATGGATCGCGATCCACAGATCGAGCTGCTCGATCGCGGCGCTCCAATCTTCCAGTGCCGAATAGAGCTCGGCGAAGGCGAAGCGCTGGTCGGCTTCCTTCGCCGCGGCCTTGCTGGCGGCATCGAGATCGGCGCGAGCCGCGGCATTGTCCTTCTCGACGAGGTGCAGCATGGCCCGAGACAAGCGGGCATCGATGAAGTCCGGCTTCTTCTGCATGGCGAGATCGAGATCGGCGTTGGCAAGCGCCGGCAGGCCCTGCTCGATATAGACCATCGCGCGCTGCTGGAGATATTGCGCCTCGCCGGGTGCCATTTCGATCGCGCGGCTGAAGTCGCTGACGGCTGCGGCGAAGTTGCGCTGTGCCGCCATCACTGCCCCTCGCCGGCTATAGCCGTCGGCGTCGATGGGAGCCGCCCGATCATCCGATGGCGGTATCCAGGCAGTCGTCGGCGCATCCTGGCTCTCGCGGATGAGCGCCTTGGGCGCGTCCGTATCGAAAACCTTACCCCCGCTATAGGTGAAGTAGAGCTTATGCTGACTATTGGCGACGAAGACGCGGTGGGACAGGAAGAAGTCGGCGCCTAGCAGCATATCGATGCCCGCGCCCCCGAGATTGGCCAGATCGGCGAAGCGCAGGCCCTTGCTGCGGATCTCCTCGGCACCGATCTTGAAGCTCAGCTGTGGCGCGATCCAGCTCCGCGTGACCTTGCGGCCGAGTCCGGTCGCCGCTCCCCTTTCTGTCACGCCGGCGGTGTCGGGCGTGATGCCGGCCCGCTTGGCCGCCTCCTGCGTGAGGATCGAACTTTCAGCGCCGGTGTCGAACAACACTCGGATCTTGACGCCATTGACGTAAGCTACGCCTATGATGTGGCGATTACCCCCGCTCATCGGTTCGATGTCGATGACCGAGAACATCATATCCTTCACCCAATAGGCCATCGCGAGCTTGCCGCAGCCCTTGCTCTGGAACAGCCGGATCATGCCGCCGCCCAGATCATATTCGGCATCGGCCAGCGACAGGAAATTCTGGCCGAGCAAGCCCGTTGCCTGCGCCTCACTGCCACCGACCAGGAACTCGACATTGGGTACCGTCTGCCCTGCCAAGCCAAAATTCTTGATCGTCGCTATGCTTGTGCTGAACGTGCCGCCGACGCCGAACATCGTTAGCCAGTTCGGAGCAGGCCGGAGCTTGAGCTTGAGCTGCGCCGCCCAACCCGGCGATATCATGCTGAAAACCGCGCCACTGTCGGCGACGAACGAAGCTTCCACACCGTCGATCTGAGTCTTCACCAATGGGACTTGTCCCACCATCGTGACCGGCAGGTCCGCGATCTTTATCAGTCGGCATCCGGTTTGTTCGGCCCTCGCCGCCTGATGACACAGCGCCAAAAGCAGCGCAGCAACGCCCGCCTTCCACATTCGATTCATGTTACCCCCGGCCCGTCCCCTGAGCTTAGCACGGCCGCGCGGCGGGCCGCATCCGATTTGCTCGCTTTTGGACCAATCACCCATGGCATTGCAGCACATTGTACGACGTCCTAATGCCGCCCGATGCTCCGCCTTTCCGAACTCAAGCTTCCGCTAGATCATCCGGTCGATGCCCTACGCGCGGCCATACTCCAGCGGTTGGATATCGCGCCATCCGATCTCGTCGCCTTCACCATCGCCCGTCGTGCCAACGACGCACGGCGTAAGTCAGCGATATTGCTGGTCTATTCGGTAGACGTGACGCTGGCTGACGAAGCGTCGGTGCTGGCGCGCTTCCAGGGCGACCCGCATGTTCGCCCCGCACCCGACACCGGCTATCGCTTCGTTGCGAAGGCCCCTGCCAACAGTCCGCGCCCGGTCGTGATCGGCGCTGGTCCCTGTGGGCTGTTCGCCGGGCTCATCCTCGCGCAGATGGGATTCCGTCCGATCATCGTCGATCGCGGCAAGGTGGTGCGCGAGCGGACCAAGGACACCTGGGGATTGTGGCGGCGCGGCGTGCTCGATCCCGAATCCAACGTCCAGTTCGGCGAAGGCGGAGCCGGTACCTTCTCGGACGGCAAGCTCTATAGCCAGATCAAGGATCCGCGTTTCCTCGGCCGCAAGGTGCTGACCGAGTTCGTCAAGGCCGGCGCGCCGCCGGAAATCCTGACCGAGGCGCATCCGCATATCGGCACTTTTCGGCTGGTGACGATGGTGGAGAGCATGCGCGAGACGATCCAGGCGCTCGGCGGCGAATATCGTTTCGAGCACCGCGTGGAGGATATCGCGATCGAACAGGGACGCGTGCGCGGGCTGCAGCTCCACACCGGGGAGTTCCTCGAAGCCGAGCATGTCGTTCTGGCCGTCGGGCACAGCGCGCGCGACACGTTCCACATGCTCCACGACCGCGGCGTCCATGTCGAGGCGAAGCCCTTCTCGATCGGGGTCCGCATCGAACACCCGCAGAGCTGGATCGACCGCGCGCGCTTCGGCCCGTGCGCCGGCCATCCGGATCTTGGCGCCGCAGCCTACAGCCTGTCGCATCACTGCGCCAATGGCCGCAGCGTCTACAGCTTCTGCATGTGCCCGGGCGGCCGGGTCGTCGCCGCGGCGTCCGAACCGGGCCGGGTGGTCACCAACGGCATGAGCCAATATTCGCGGCAGGAGTTCAATGCCAATTCGGGACTGGTTGTCGGTATCACGCCCGAGCGCGACTTTCCCGGCCACCCGCTCGCCGGCATCGCCCTGCAGCGCCATTGGGAGGAACGGGCCTATGTTGCCGGCGGATCGACCTATGCCGCGCCGGGGCAGCGTGTCGGCGACTTCCTCGCCGCCCGGCCATCGACAGAGCTGGGCGAGGTCGTGCCGTCCTACAAGCCGGGCGTGCACCTGACCGACCTCGCCGCATGCCTCCCCGATTTCGCCATCGAAGCGCTGCGCGAGGCTTTGCCGGTCTTCGGCCGCCAGATTCCGCGTTATGACGATCCCGATGCGGTGATGACCGGCGTGGAGACGCGCACCTCTTCACCGATCCGGATCACCCGGGGCAAGGATTTCCAGAGCCTCAATGTCCGGGGGCTCTATCCCGCCGGCGAAGGCGCAGGCTATGCAGGCGGCATCCTCTCGGCGGCGGTCGATGGCATCAAGGTGGCGGAAGCCATGGCGCTGGGCATCGCCGGCTGATTACGGCGAAAGGACGCAGATGGCCTCGGGACTGGTAGCGCTGCTGGACGACATAGCGGGCCTGACCAAGCTGGCTGCGGCATCGCTCGACGATGTCGGCGCCGCCGCGGGCAAGGCCGGCGCCAAGGCGGCAGGCGTGGTGGTCGACGATGCGGCGGTGACGCCGCGCTACGTTACAGGCCTTACCCCGGATCGCGAGTTGCCGATCATCGCCAGGATTGCAGTAGGGTCGCTGCGCAACAAGCTGCTCATCCTGCTGCCCATCGCGATGCTGCTCAGCGCCTTCGCGCCTTGGGCGATCACCCCGCTGCTGATGCTGGGCGGCGGCTTCCTGTGCTTCGAGGGGTCGGAGAAGGTGCTCGAGGCGATCGGCGGGCACGACCATGCCGAGGAAGCGCTGGCCAGCATCGATGCCGCAACGCTCGAAAAGCAGCAGGTGTCGGGTGCGATCCGCACAGACCTGATCCTGTCGGCAGAAATCATGGCGATCGCACTGGGCGAAGTCGCCGCCGAACCGCTGCCGACTCAGGCGGGAGTGCTGGCAGCGGTCGGCATCGCGATCACGATCGGCGTCTACGGCGTCGTCGGCCTGATAGTGAAGATGGACGATATCGGCCTCCACCTCGCCAGGCGCGACCTCGCGGCCACCCAAGCGATCGGTCGCTTCATGGTGAAGGCGATGCCGATCATAATGCGCTGGCTGTCGATCATCGGCACGGGCGCGATGGTCTGGGTTGGCGGCGGCATCATTGTCCACGGTCTCGAGATTTTCGGGCTGCATGCGCCGGCGACGATGATCCATCACCTCGCCGATTCCGCCGCTCATGCGGCGCCGTTCGCGCCAGGATTCATGCGCTGGGTGATTACCGCCTTCCTGTCGGGCCTCGTCGGACTTCTAGTTGGAGGAGCGATCGTCGCGCTGATGCATCTGATTGCCGGACTGAACGGCAAGACACACGCTCCCTGACAAAGCCGGTCGAAATACGCTAAAGCACCACATCGTTTCGGACACGGTACGTTTTCTCCCGAGTGGATTTCCCGCGACGAATGGATAAGGCTTCCGACTCGCATTTCTCCTCCTGGAAGGTCTATTTGCCCGTGGGCCGCAGCGTAAACCCGGATGACCAACGACAGGTTGTTCTGATTGTCGAGGATGAGCTGTTCGTCCGTCTGATGGCGGTTGATGCGATCGAGGACGCGGGTTACGCGGCCGTCGAAGCCGCAGATGCCGATGCGGCGCTGGCGATGCTCGACGACCGGAGCGACATCGACATCCTGTTCAGCGACATAAAGATGCCCGGCTCGCTTGACGGTCTCGCGCTGGCTGCCATGGTGCAGGAGCGCTGGCCGACGCTTCCCATCATCCTGACTTCGGGCCACCTCTATCGCGGCGATATCGATATGCCGGCGGCGATCCCGTTCCTCCAGAAACCCTATCGCGCCCATGCGCTGATCGCCGAACTCAAGCGGGTGAGCCACTGAGCCCGCGCGGCCGGGCAATGTCGTAAGAGCTCCGCGAGCGAGTGGTGGTCCGGCGGGGGAACTCCGCGACGGCCGATCGTTCTGGGGTCCGAGCCGGTGAAGCCCCCCTTATACCGTCGGCTCAGGAGAGTGTGGACCCGCCGGTCGCCCCCGTTACCGGCGCGTCTCCGCGCGAACTGGCGCCTTCTTCGCTTTTCCATTATATCGGACGACAGGGTACACCGCCACGCACATAGGGGGCGGTCTGTGCTTGAGCGTGCCCCGCCCCGCCTCCTCCAGGGCGGGGCGTTACGCTCGGAAACTTCAGCGACCGGGGAACCAGCTTGCCATCCTCACCGCCAAGCGCGCGCACGCGCGTAAAGCGCGTCCACGAACGCGCCGCCTATGATCGCGAGACGCTCTACGCCGTGCTCGATGCAGGCATGCTCTGCCATGTCGGCTATGTTTTCGACGGCTACCCCGTGGTGACCCCCACACTCTATTGGCGCGAGGGCGACGCGATCTATTGGCATGGGTCCAGCGCCAGCCGCGCGCTGCGCGCGAGCGAGGATGTCGAGGTCTGCCTGACGGTGACCCATCTGGACGGCCTGGTGCTGGCGCGATCCGCCTTTCACCATTCCGCCAACTACCGATCCGCCATGCTATTCGGCAAGGGTCGTCTGGTGGCCGGCGGCGACGAAAAGCTCGCCCGGCTCAAGGCGATGACGGAAAGCTTCTATCCCGGACGCTGGGACGAGCTGCGGCCCGTCTCGCCGCAGGAGCTCAAGGCAACCAGCATCCTGTGGATGCCCATCGACGAAGCCTCGGTGAAGATCCGCACCGGCAGTCCCGTCGATGACGAAGAGGACATGGCCGACGAGGTCTGGGCCGGCATTGCGCCGCTTCGCCTGGCGTTCGGGGAACCCGAACCCGATGCGACCACCCGGGCCGCCGGCCGCACCCCGCCGCTGATGCCGTCCAGGCTCACCCGACCTTGACGCGCGGACATGTTTTCCTGCCCATGCAATCTGATGGCGCGCACGCGTCTAATGCTTCGGGGTCAGCTTGAGCAGCCGCGCGTCGGCTCCATCTTCCAGCACATAGACCGCGCCATCGGGACCCTGCTGGACCGCGCGGATTCGGTTGGTCATGTCGTAGCGCGCCTGCTCCCGGGCATCGTCCTGACCCAGCTCCACCAGGATGATCGAGCGTCCGGAGAGCGCGCCGACCAGAGCCTTGCCCTGCCATTTCGGGAAGAGCTTGCCCGAATAGACCAGCAGGCTCGATGGCGAAATCGACGGGTTCCAGCTGACCTTGGGCGCCTCCAGGTCGGGCCGGGTCGGGTGGTCGGGAATGAGCGAACCGTCATAATTGTCGCCGTTGGAGACGATCGGCCAGCCGTAATTCCGACCGGGCAGGATCAGGTTGACCTCGTCGCCGCCACGCGGCCCCATCTCGTCCTCCCATAAGCGCCCCTGCAGATCGAAGGCGAGGCCTAGCGGGTTGCGGTGTCCATAACTCCACACGGCCGGGTCGAAGCCCTGCCCGACCAGCGGATTGCCCCGCGCCGGCTTGCCGTCCAGCGTCAGCCGCACGATCTTGCCGAGCACGCCCGTGGGATCCTGCGCCGGCGTGGCTTTCTGGCGCTCGCCGATCGAGAAGAACAGATAGCCATCGGGCGAAAAGGCGATCCTTCCGGCATATTGGCTGCCGCCACCCCGCAGCGGGAAGCCGCTGTAGAGCGTCGTGACGCTATCGAGGCGTGCGCCGTCCAGATCGCCGGCCAGCTTGCCACGCGCCAGCACGATCCCGTTGGGCGCTCCCGCCGAGGAATAGCTGAAAAAGACGAGATGATTCCTGGCGAAGTCAGGATGCGGCACAACTTCGCCGAGGGCGCCCTGCCCGGCCGGATTTACCGCAGGAATTCCGGCAATCTCGGTGCGGCGCTGGCCATCCGCCGACAGCAGCAGCATCTGCCCTGCTTTCTGGGTGACGAGCATCCGGCCATCGGGCAGGAATGCCATTGCCCAGGGCCGGTCGAAGGTCGCGACGACGCTGGTCTGGAACGGCTTGCCAGCAAAAGGCCGCGGGCCGGTGACCGGCGCCTGCTCGGCCGATGCGGTACTCGCGACAGCCAGCACCGCGACCGCAAGGAGAGTTCTGCTGTTCGGCATGGGACTCCCAATCCGTTGCGTCAGCGACCGCTCTCGCGGGTGCGCAGGTTCCTGGTAGTCTTGCCATCCTCCTTTGGCGGGATCGTCCGGATCGTCGCGGCATATTCGGCGAACAATACCAGGATCCATATCTCGACCCCTTTCCAGGCGCCGCTGACCACACCCGAAAAAACATCCAGCGCCAGCAACATGAGCGCCATGATCCGGAACCACATCATGCTGATCGCCGGCATGTCCGCGCGGAACGAGGCGGAGAACATCATGAACAGGCTGAAGAGCCCCGCGATGACCTGGGAAGTCAGCGACGTGGCGATGCGCAGCTGATCGAGCGCGGTGACGAACCACAGCAGCCGCGACACGGCGTACTGGCTCTGCCGTGTGAGGTGGCACAGTTTGATGATCGGCGGGACGAACAGGGTCTTTCCGACCCACACATCGATAGCGGTCATGCTCATGGCCATGATATAGCAGCAGTTTGGCCAGACGCTACCGCCGCGGCCGGCCGCCGGCCGCCTCGTTATCGCCGAACGTCAGGCTGCCACCGCCGCGGCCGCGGCCGTTATTTGCATGACGGACACAGTCTGCTCGACAAGGTCGGCGGTGCCGAACACGGTCATGAAGGCGATGTCGGTGGCATCGCGGCCGACAGCGATCCGCACCAGTCCATCGAGCGGCGCGAGCTCGGTCGGATCGACCAGATACCATTCACCAGCCAGCCAGATCTCCACCACCGCGTGGAAATCCGGTGGATCGAGCTGCCAGGCATAAGCCGATACCAGCCGTGCCGGGACGCCGGCGGCCCGCGCAAAGCTCACCAGCAGATGTGCAAAATCGCGGCACACGCCGTGGCGCGACACGAACACGCCCACCGCGGTCGTGGAGGCGTCGCTGGAGCCGATGCAATAATCGACATGCTCATGGATCCAGCGCGACATAGCGAGGATCTTCGAGCCGTGGTTTTCCCCCGGGAATTCCCGCTCGACGAACGATTCGAACCGGTCGGCCTCGCAATAGCGGCTCGGCCACAGATAAGGAATGACTTCGGGCGGCAGATCGCGCCGCCGCGTGATCGGCAGCGCCTCGATCGACAGCGGCCGCCGGTCGATATCGATCAGCGCCTCGTAGCGTGCATGGAAATCGCCGCTCGCCGCCATCCAGGTCCGCCGTCCGATGCCGTCCTCGCCATCGATCGGGCGCAGCCGCCCGGCACCATCCACTGCTAGCCGGTGCTCGATCAATGCCTGGTCGGGGAGCTGTGCCGCCTCGATCGTCAACAGCACGTCAACGGGCACGGACATGCGGTACCGCAAGTCCGCTTCGATCTTGAGGCGCATCTTCGGTCGTTTCCTCTGCGTAAGAATCTATAAACGCGCCGATGTGGGTTAATGTCCGTCGCCTGAGGCATCATCGGGAAGAAAGATGCGCGGCCACCGGTTTCGCTGTCATGGCGCCGCCAAAGCGCTATCATCCGCCTGAATATCGGGAGAGCAGAGCATGACGATCGCAGCCATCTTGTTCGCAGCGTTGGCGTTGCTGGCGGTGATGTTCGTCTTCTCGGCGGTCATCGTCGTACGGCAGGGCTATGAATATACGATCGAGCGCTTTGGCCGCTATACCAAGACTGCGCCGCCGGGCTTCACGCTGATCATGCCGTTCGTCGATCGTGTCGGCCGCCGGGTCAACATGATGGAACAGGTGCTCGACATTCCGGGGCAGGAGATCATCACCAAGGACAATGCGATGGTGTCGGTCGACGGCGTCGTCTTCTTCCAGGTGCTCGATCCGGTGAAGGCCGCCTATGAGGTGTCGGATCTCTATCGCGCGCTGCTCCAGCTCACCACCACCAACCTGCGCACCGTAATGGGTTCGATGGACCTCGACGAAACGCTGTCGAAGCGCGACGAGATCAACGCGCGGCTGCTCAGCGTCGTCGATCACGCCACGGTTGCCTGGGGCGTCAAGCTCACCCGCGTCGAGCTGAAGGACATCCGCCCGCCGGCTGACATCGTCAACGCGATGGGCCGCCAGATGAAGGCGGAGCGCGAGAAGCGCGCGCTGATTCTCGAATCCGAAGGCCAACGCGCTTCGGAGATCCTCAAGGCGGAGGGCCAGAAGCAGAGCCAGATCCTTCAGGCCGAAGGCCGCCGCGAAAGCGCCTTCCGCGATGCCGAAGCCCGCGAGCGCGCCGCCGAGGCCGAGGCCACCGCGACCCGCGTCGTCTCCGACGCGATCGCGGGCGGCGAGGCGCTGGCGATCAACTATTTCGTCGCGCAGAAATATGTCGAGGCAGTCGGCAAGTTCGCAACCTCGCCCAATGCCAAGACGATCCTGTTCCCGGTCGAGGCCACCCAGCTGATCGGCACCCTCGGCGGCATCGGCGCGCTCGCCAAGGCGGCGCTCGGCGATGACGGCACGCCGGCCTCGGTCATCGCGCCGCGTGCAAAGGCGGCGCCGCGCGCCAGCGCCAGCGTGCCGGCCACCACGCCGCCGCCCGCCGAACCGGCATGAACGACCTCCTCGCCCTGATCGATCTGCGCTGGGGCTGGTGGGTCGCCGGCGTGCTGCTCGCGGCGGCCGAGATCTTCGTGCCCGGCGTCTTTCTGATCTGGCTTGCGCTGGCGGCAATCCTCACTGGCATCGTCGCGCTGCTGTTCGATCCGCCGCTGGCGGTCGATCTTGCCATCTTCGCGTGCGCCTCGGTCGCCTCGATCTACGCCGGCAGCATGCTCTACCGCCGCGCCGCCCAGCCCTCCGATCCTCTCCTCAACAACCGTGCCGCCCGCACGATCGGCATGCGCGTGACGATCTGCGAACCCATCATTGGCGGCCAGGGCCGAGCGACCGATGGCGACAGCTTCTGGTCGGCCAAGGGACCCGACATGGCCGCGGGAACGATTGCGACGGTAGTGGCGGTGGAGGGGAATACGGTAGTCGTGGAGCGGGTCGGCTGAACCGGCTGGATCTCGGCGCCAGGTAGCTCAGGCCACCAGCGCTGGCGCGATCGGATTTGCATTGGGAAGCGGCAGTACGAGCTTGTAGACTATACCGTCGGACGCGAAGGCCACCCTGGCTATTGCGCCTAACTGATAGGGCAGGCCCCGCTCGATCAGGTCCAGCCCAAATCCCCGGTGCACGGGCTTCTCATCCTTTGGCATTTCTACCCCGCTTTCGCGCCACTCGAAGGACAGCGAGGAGCCCTTCTCACTTTCCATCCACCAGCGGACGGCCAGACGCCCCGACGGCGTAGCGAAAGCACCATGCTTCAGGGCGTTCGTGGTCAATTCATGCACGGCCAGCGCCAGCGGCTGGACGTGACCGATGGGCAGTTCGACGGGCGGCCCCTCGAGGATAACCCGCGGCTCGTCGGGCTCGACGCCGTGCGCCGCGAGCTCCGCACGCAGGAGTTGGCCGATATCACTTGCAGCGTCCTGTGAGAGAAAGCTCTGGACGCGCGACAGCGCCCCCAGCCGGCTGTTGAACCGTTCACCGAAGTCCTCGAGCGAGGCGCTGTCCGTCAATGTCTGGGCTGCAAGCGAGCGCACGATGGCGAGCAGGTTGCGCGTCCGGTGCTGGAGTTCGGCAATGAGCAGTTCCTGCTGCCCCTGTGCGCGTTTCAGGTCATCGATGTCGGTCGCAGCCCCGAACCATGCGGTGACCTCGCCCTTGCTGTCGAGGAGCATCTGCACGCGGACCAGACACCAGCGATACACGCCATCCCTGCGGCGGATGCGCTGTTCGTCGATAAAGGGCTGTTTGTTCCGAACCGCGGCTTCGAAACTGGCTCGGATTTCGCCGGCATTGTCAGGGTGCAAGAGCTTCCAACCGGCATCCCGCAGCTCCTCCGCAGTGTGTCCGTGGTAGTTAAACCAGCCTTGATTGATCCAGGTGGGCGTTCCTTCGGGTCCGCTCCGCCAAAGCATGTCGGGCACGAGATTGGCCACGGCTTCGAAATGAGCGCGGCTGGCCCGCAGCGCCTCTTCGATATGCTTACGCTCGGTGATGTCGTGAAAGTAGATGGACAGGCCGCCATCGTCGCGCGGATAGATTCGTGCCGCGATCCATCGTCCTGTCGAATCGCTGAGATACTCGACGTCCAGCTGTCGGCGCTCCAACATTGCCCGTCTTACCAGAGCAAATTGGGGCGACGCTGCGGCCTTCGCGGATACAAGGTCAAACAGCCGCCGCCCTAGCATGGTCTCGGCGCTCCGGCTCAGCAGCGCGGTTGCTCGGGCGTTGGCGTAGGTGAGCCGCCACTCCGCGTCGACCGAGTAGAAGGCATCGGCGATGCTTTCGAGAACCGCGTTTCTTTCGGTCTGTGCGGCAACCAGTGCGGCCTCGGCCTGCTTGCGCTCCGTTATGTCGCGACCGATGCCATAGAACAAACCCTCGCTGGGAAAATAGGTGCTGTGCCACTCGGTCCAGAAATGGCTGCCGTCCTTGCGGAGCGACCGGCATTCCATCCGCAGGTTGGCTTGCCCCGCCGCAACCGCCGCTGCCATCTCCGCCGCCGCCTTCTCGCGGTCGTCCCGATGGACCAGTTCGAGAAACGGCCGGTGCAGCAACTCGGCCTCGCTCCATCCCAGGATGCGACAGGCCGCCGGGTTGACGCGCATAAGCCGCCCATCGTGCATGTTCACCACGCTCAGCAGGTCCGGAGACAGCGTGAAAAAGCGGTCGGAGCTGGGCATCAGCAATTTGCCTCTGTACAATATGGTCACTGTCTACCAGCCGCGCTCGGCGCGAGCCAGACCAGATGGATCGAGAGCTTCCGCCATCTGCGCTCAGATCATCGACCGACCGATGCGGAGCGAACAGGATTGGGACGACGCGGACACGCTTACGTCAGCGCGGCCAGTCCCAGAAGCGCACATTCCAGCCGGCGCGCCGCCTCGGTATCCGCTGCCCGCTTCTCTCGCCGCGCCTCGATCAGCCGATCCAACCATAGCGGACCGAACTCGAAATGATGATCGATGCACAGGCTTTCAACCGCCTTGCGCACATCGCGGCCACAATCGTCGAGGATCGCGAGGCGGCGGTTGAGCGCGCGCTCCAGCTGCGCCGCGCGCTCGATATCGTCTTCAGCGTCCGAGCGCACCACGCCGCGTCCGGACAGCTCGCGATACAGCCCCCCGCTCGGCGCGAGTTCGGCATAATGCGACCAGTAGAGCTTGAACAAGACGCGTCCGGCATCGCGCATCGCCTCGCCGCCGCGCGCCGGATGCTCGAGCAACCCGCCAAGCCAGGCGCGGCCGATTGCGTCGACTGCCTGGCCATGATCGCTGCCTCCCATCGCTTCGGCCGCTTCCTCGGCCTTGCCCTGCTGCCACAACCGCGCCGTCACCGGATCGAGCGCCCCCGCCCTCCGTGCGCGGTGCAGCCGCAGTTCGGCGGTGCCCGCATCGGCGCGCTGGCGGGTGGTGGCGACCAGCCGTCCCGACTTGGTGCGCGCGCCGGCTTTGCGCTTCCGTCCTGCCCTTGCCATCGCTCGGCCTCGCTTTCTCACAATTATATTGCACAATATCGAACAAGATTTACTGATAAATGCGGTTCCAACCAGCAGCGAAGGCGGCCATGGCGCATCCCTATGAAAGCATGCGCGCGTTGCGCGCCCGGTCGGGCCTGTCGATGCGCGCCTTTGCGGCCCGGCTCGGCAGCCCGCTCGGCACCCGCTACGCCTATTATGAGGAGAAGCGCTTCACCGGCTTGCTCCCCATCGACGCCGCGCGCCGGATCGCCGCTGCGCTGCAGCCCTTCGGCGTCGATCCGCAGGAGGTGCTCGCACTGGCCGGCCTCTCGCCCGGCGAAGCGGAGGCCGGGCCGGGCGTCGCCGCGCCACCGATGCAATATGTCCGTCTCGATGTCGCCCTCCCTAGTGCAGACGCGTTGACACGGATGTTCGAGACCATGCTGGAAGAGCATGTCCCGGCCAGCCGGCGGGACGCGCTCGCGCGAAATCTCGCGCTGCGCCTGCCAGCAGCGCTTCAGCGCGCTTCAGGCTCGCAGCCTGTTCCGGTGCGGGACGCAGCCCCTGCTCGCGGCGGAGATAGTCCACCCGCCGCCAAGCGTCGTCAGCCTCGCCGGCCAGAATCGCACATCTGACGTCGCAGGCGATGCAGGCGATCTCGCACCCGGGCGAGACGCGGAAGACGGGTTTTCCCATGATCGACTCGGCTATTGTTGTTCTTGTTATGTTCTAGCCCGGCTATCCTACATGTCTAGGATTTTTCCTATCGTCCCCGCAGCGCAATGGGCACACCCAACTGCCCGGCGTCACATCGCGATTGGATGAAGTGGAAGTAGGGGGGCCGCTGAGCTCCGGCCAACAGCCATATTCAGCCGGCTCGCGGCACTTCGCGGATGCTGCGATACGGCCCCTGCGCCGGCATCGTCATAGGGCCCCGCTGAAGCGCCTGCTCCTCGACGCCGATGGCGATCTCCGTACGGAAGGTTGGAGCAACCATCCAGGCCGGAGGCGGCAGCTTGGCCGGAGGCACATTCTCGACCAGCTTCAGCGCCGGGCGGGCGCGCTCCCCGATGGCGGGATATCCGTCCAGTTCCAGCATGCGCGTTGCCATGATGCCCACCATCGACTCGGGGGCAAAACGCCCTCGCGCCCTTATTGCGCTCTTCATACGCACAAGAAAATAGGACGGATGCCAATGTTACAATTGTTGACAGAATGCGACGGAATTCCCCTGTTAATGCAGCTGTGCACGTGTTGGCCAACCGGTTCCATTAACCACATGACCAAGATTTCAATTGACATTGTACAATATTATTGTACATCCGGCATCACCACTCAGGAGCTGCGATGACAGCATTTCAACCGGTCGGCCTCGCCCGTCGCGAGATCGTGGAGATCGACGCACTGCTGCGCGCCCTCTGCGATCTGCGCCACTGGTCGGCGAGTGCCGCTGCACGCAAGGCCTATCACGACGATCTGGGACGGCGGCGCTATGCGACGGCGGCGCGGCAGCGCGACGAAGCCTGGGTAAACAGCCTCGACGCCGCTTATCGACTGTTCGAGATAGACGCGATCCACGACAGCTGGATCGAAGCGGGCGGACGTCCCGCATAAGCTTACCACCCGCAGCACCTCATCCGCCAACTCCACCGGCAGATCAGCAGATCCGGGCGGGCAGAGGCCATGGCTTCGCGCCGGACGAGCCCGCAATTCGGACTTGGACCGGCTAGTTCGAGCACCCATAGCTCATTACGGTTGCGATATATCTTATGCCCCGGCCGTGATACAGCTTTGGCCCGACGACAACCGGGGGGAACAGTCGTGGATCGCTGCAGAATCGTGCCGATGCTTGCGCTGCTCATGCTGGCAAGTTGCGACGCTACAGTGAAGGTCGCGGGGGCGCTGGGCGATGGCACTCCCGTGTCTGGCTCGCTGACCCAATATAGTGACGGGGGTACGATCGAGCTATACGGCGCGCCTCGCATGCACTGCGTCGGCAGCTTCCGATATCGGCAGGCCAACAGGATTCCCGGCGGAGCGGGCACGCTGATCTGCGACGATCGCCGCTCCGGCCCGTTCCGCTTCGCGATGCGCGATATGAAGCATGGCAGCGGCACGGGAACATTAGGCGACCAACCCCTGGCCTTCAGCTTCTGATCCGGGCGAGCCGCCAGCGAGGCTCCCGAGACACTCGATCGGCGGCTTCCCGAAACCCCGCATGTGCCGGTTCAGCGCGTTGCGAGCATCACGCTCGTATCGCGGCCTGAGATCTCAATTTCCTACTTTATAGCGGGCCGTGCCATCACTGACCGTACGGCTCTGCATCTTGAACATCCAAGCCGGATATTCCTCGGGAAGCGCGCTGATCCTATCGAGCGTCTCCAGTTCATCGCTGCTCAGCGCAATTCCGGTAGAGGCGATGTTGTCCGCAAGCTGATCGGCCCGCTTGGCGCCCACTATGACGCTGGTCACGACCGGCTGGTGCAACAGCCAGGCAAGGGCGATCTGCGCCACTGACACGCCCTTCGCTTCGGCGATCGCTCGCATGGCATCGATGATCGCGTAGGCGCGGTCATGATCGACCGGCGGGAAGTCGAAGCCGGCACGGCGCGCCTCGCCCGGCACTTGCTCGCCACGCGCAAACTTTCCCGACAGCAGACCGCCTGCGAGCGGGCTCCACACCATCAGCCCCAGCCCTTCCGAGCGCATCATCGGTACGAGCTCACGCTCCAGGTCGCGGCTGGCGATGCTGTAATAGGCTTGCAGCGAAACGAAACTCGCTAGGTTCAGCCGTCCCGAAATACCGAGCGATTTCGTGATTTGCCACGCCGCCCAGTTCGAGACCCCGATATAGCGGACATGGCCATGGCGCACGAGCGTATCGAGCGCCTCCATCGTCTCCTCGATCGGCGTGGTGTCGTCCACGCCATGTACCTGGTAGAGATCGATATGATCGAGCTGCAGGCGTTTCAGGCTCGCCTTGACGGCTTCCATGATATGATAGCGGGAGAGGCCGCGCTGATTGGGGCCGGGCCCCATCGGGCCCATCACCTTGGTGGCGATAACCAGTTGATCGCGCGCCAGGCCCAGATTCCGGATCGCCCGGCCGACCATCTCCTCGGAGCGGCCTTCGCCATAGACATCGGCGGTATCGATGAAGTTGATTCCCGCGTCGAACGCCTGCCGCACCATCGCGTCGACATCGTCCTGCTGGAGGTTTCCGATCGAAGCCCACATTCCTTCGGTCCCACCGCCGAAGGTCATGGTACCGAGGCAGAGCTGGGAAACGAGCAGGCCGGTATTGCCGAGCTTGTTGTAGCGCATGGACATCTCTCCTTTCAGACTAGCAGTGGAAAGCCGCGATGCGGTCAACCGCGCCGCAGCGCGGTCACCTCTATTTCGACCTTCATCTCCGGCCGGACCAGACCGACCACCAGCGCGGTCGCCGCCGGCCTGATATCGCCGAACGCCTCCCCCAGCACCGGGCCGACATCTTCCCAATAGGCCGCGTCGGTGAAATAATAGGTGGCGCGCACCACATCCTCCATCACGAAGCCCGCACTTTCCAGAGCCTGCGATCACTCCCAGCGCATTGCGGGCCTGCTCCGCCGCACCCTCCGGCATGATCCGGGTTTCCGGGTCATAACCGGTCGTGCCCGCCACGAAAGCCCAGTCACCGTCCACCACGGCGCGGCTGTAGCCCACCTGCTTCTCGAACGGCGACCCCGAGGAAATCAGCGTACGCGGCATCAATTTTCGTTTCCATAACAAATCGATACCTTCTCGGCGGCGGTACGAGCCGCCTCCCGCGCTTCGTCCGCTGTGCCGTTGCGGGCGAGCGCCAGCGCAACACCCATCCGTCGGCTCGGTCGCGTCACCGGCTTGCCGAACAGCCGAACGTCGGTCTCGATCCCCCGCTGCGGCGCCAGCGCCTCGGCCAGGCCTTCGAACCGGAAGTCCGCGGCGGCGCGATCCGCAAGGATCACGGCCGAGGCGGCCGCGCCGAGGGTCTCGATGTGCGGGATCGGCAGTCCCAGGATCGCGCGGGCGTGGAGATCGAACTCGGTCAGGTTCTGCGAGATCAGCGTCACCATGCCGGTATCGTGGGGCCGCGGCGACAGCTCGGAAAAAATGACGGTCTCGCCGGCCACGAAGAACTCGACCCCGAACAGCCCGTAACCGCCCAGATTGTCGACCACCTTGCGCGCCATGTCCTGCGCGGCGGATAACGCGCCCGGCGACATCGGCGCCGGCTGCCAGCTCTCCTGATAGTCTCCACGCTCCTGCCTGTGGCCGATCGGATCGCAGAACAGCACGCCATCGCGGGTGCGGATCGTCAGCAGCGTGATCTCGTAATCGAATGCGATGAATGCCTCTACGATCACCCGCTGCCGGTCGCCGCGCATGCCGGCAACCGCGTAGTCCCAAGCGGCGTCCACCGCACCCGCGGCGGTAACGAGGCTCTGGCCCTTGCCCGACGACGACATCACCGGTTTGACGACGCAGGGGATTCCAACCTTGTCGACGGCCGCGCGCATATCGTCGAGGCTCTCCGCATAAACGAAGCGCGATGTGGTAAGCCCCAATTCGCTCGCTGCCACGTCGCGGATGCCGTCGCGGTTCATCGTCAGCATCGCCGCGCGCGCCGACGGCACGATCGAGAAGCCGCGATCTTCGAACGCCTTGAGCACTTCGGTGCGAATCGCCTCGACCTCGGGGACGACATGGTCCGGCCTGTGCTTCTCGATAACCGCGGCAAGAGCCTCTTCATCGAGCATCGAAAATATTTCGCACTCGTCTGCAAGCTGCATTGCCGGCGCTCCGGCGTAGGAATCGCATGCGATCACATGCGCGCCCAGCCGCTTGACGGCGATCACGAACTCGCGGCCCAGTTCGCCCGAGCCGAGCAGCAGGATCTTCGCGGTGGGGGTCATCCGGGCACCTCCTCGACGACGGCCGACAGACAGAAAAATGGCTGGCAGAATGGCGGCTTAACTGACCATAAGCTCACCCAGCTTCGCCTGATAGGCATCCGGCTTGAAGCCGACCAGCACCTGCCCCTCCGCTTCCAGCACCGGCCGCTTTATCATCGAAGGCTGCGCCTGCATCAACGCGATCGCCTTGGCCGCGTCGATATCGGCGCGATCGGCGTCGGGCAGCTTGCGGAAGGTCGTTCCTGCCCGGTTGAGCAATGTCTCCCAGCCGAGCTCGTTCACCCAGCCCTGCAGCTTCGCGCGATCGATGCCCAAAGCCTTGTAGTCATGGAAGTCATAGCCGAGGCCCCGCTCCTCCAGCCATGTGCGCGCCTTCTTGATCGTGTCGCAATTCTTGATGCCGTACATGATGATCGCCATCGTCCCGCGCCTCCCTACAGCACATATTTCGAGAGGTCGGTGTTCCGCGCGATCTCGCTCAGCTGCCCGTTAACATAGGCAGCATCGACGGTGAGCGTGCTGCCGTGGCGATCCTCGGCGTTGAAGCTGATCTCCTCGAGCAGCTTCTCCATCACCGTCGACAGCCGCCGCGCACCGATATTCTCGATCTGGCCGTTCACCTCGGCGGCGATCTTCGCGATGGCGGCGATGCCGTCCTCGGTGAAGCCGATCTCCACGCCTTCGGTGGCGATCAGCGCGCGATATTGCTCGGTCAGGCTCGCCCGCGTGTCGGACAGGATGCGGACGAAGTCGGCCTCGGTCAGCGCCTTGAGCTCCACGCGGATCGGCAGGCGGCCCTGCAGTTCGGGCAGCAGGTCGGACGGTTTCGCCACATGGAAGGCGCCCGAGGCGATGAACAATATGTGGTCGGTCTTGAGCGGCCCATATTTGGTCGCAACGGTGGTGCCCTCGATCAGCGGCAGAAGGTCGCGCTGCACGCCTTCGCGGCTCACCGATCCGCCGCGCACGTCGGACACGGCGATCTTGTCGATCTCGTCGAGGAAAACGATGCCGTTCTGCTCCGCATCCTGCAGCGCGACCCGGCTGACCTCGTCCTGGTCGAGCCGCTTGTCGGCCTCCTCGTCGACGAGCTTGGACCAGGCGCCGCGCACCGTCATCTTGCGGCGCTTGGTGCGGTTCTGGCCCATCGCCTTGCTCATCATGTCGCTCAGGTTGATCATGCCGACCTGGCCACCCATCCCCGGCAGCTCGAACGGTGTGCCGCCCGAATCCTCCACCTCGATCTCGATCTCCTTGTCGTCGAGCTGATGCTCCTCGAAGCGCTGGCGAAAGCTCAGGCGCGTCGCTTCGCTGGCGTCCTTGCCGACCAGCGCGTCGAGCAGGCGCGCCATCGCCGTTTCTTCGGCCTTGTCCTTGACCGCGGCGCGGCGTCGCTCTTTTTCGAGCCGCACGGCTTCTTCGACCAGGTCGCGGGCGATCTGCTCGACGTCGCGGCCGACATAGCCGACCTCGGTGAACTTGGTCGCCTCCACCTTCACGAAAGGCGCGTCGGCCAGCTTCGCCAGCCGCCGGCTGATCTCGGTCTTGCCGCATCCTGTCGGGCCGATCATCAGGATGTTCTTGGGGGTAACCTCGTCACGCAGCGCCTCGGGCAGACGCTGGCGGCGCCAGCGGTTGCGCAGCGCGACTGCGACCGCGCGCTTGGCGTCGGCCTGGCCGACGATATGCGCGTCCAGCGCGGTGACGATGGCTTTGGGTGTCAGCTTGTCGTTCATATCACTCTATGCTTTCGGCGCGCGGCAGGTCGCCGGCGCGTGCGGTGTAGGAGAAGGGGAAGTCAGGCGACGCTGTCGAGCGTCTCGATCGTCAGGCTATCGTTGGTGAAGACGCAGAGCTCGGCGGCGATCGCCATCGCCTTGCGGCTGAGCGTCTCGGCGTCCTGTTCATAGTCGACCAGCGCCCGCGCCGCCGACAGGGCAAAATTGCCGCCGGATCCGATCGCGGCGACCCCGCCGACAGGTTCGAGCACGTCGCCATTGCCGGTCAGGATCAACGTCACCTCCTTGTCGGCGACGATCATCATCGCTTCCAGGTTGCGCAGATATTTATCGGTGCGCCAGTCCTTGGCCAGTTCGACCGCGGATCGCAGCAATTGGCCGCCATGCTGCTCCAGCTTGCGCTCGAGCCGGTCGAACAGGGTGAAGGCGTCCGCGGTTGCGCCCGCGAAGCCGCCGATCACCGATCCGTCGCCGAGCTTGCGCACCTTGCGGGCATTGGGCTTCATCACCGTGTTGCCCATCGAGACCTGGCCGTCGCCAATCACGACCACCTTGCCGCCCTTGCGCACCGACAGGATCGTGGTGCCATGCCATTTTGGTAATTCGCTCATATTCGTCCTGATGCTTTGCCAGGCCGGATATGGGGTGCCCCTTACGGCTGCGCAATCACGATCAGCTCTTGCCCGCAAACATGAAGGCCGCGGCGCCGACGATGCAGGCGAATGCCCCGGCATGGCGCCAGCCGAGCGGCTCTTCCAGCACGACCACCGCGAAGATCGCGAACACCAGCAGCGTCACGATTTCCTGAGTGATCTTGAGCTGCCCGGCGCTCCAGCCGTGGAGATAGCCGATCCGGTTGGCGGGCACCGCGAAGCAATATTCGACGAGCGCGACTCCCCAGGAGGCGAGGATCACGATCCACAGCCGGGTGTCGGTGAATTTCAGATGGGCATACCAGGCGATCGTCATGAAGACGTTCGAACAGATCAGCAGAACGAGCGGGGTCAGCGTCATGGCCTTCGCCCTAACGCCGAACCCGGTCTCTGAAAATGATCAGGCGAGTTGCGGAAGCGGCACTATGGCCCGGCGACGGCGCAGCGCGTAGCCGACGAGGCCGAAGCCGCCGAGCATCATCAGCCAGGTGGCGGGCTCCGGCGCGGTCGAGACGGGGCCGCCGCCTGTTGACGAGACCAGCGCCCCGACGCCGATGCCGGAACTCGAGCCGTTGACCGTTGGATTGATCGACTGGTAGCGGCTTACGAAGCTGTCGAGCGACACCGACTGCATCACATTGGCGAAGGTCAGCGCGAACGTACCCGTTCCGGTCGCATTCCTGTTCACGCCGCCGCTGCCGCCGGTGCAATTGCCATTGCCGTCTGCCTCGAAGCAGATGTCGACAGTGCCGAAACCTTCGGGGAAATTATTGTTGAAGTTAGTGCTGGCGAAGGTGCCGGTCGAGCTGCCGGACGAGATATTCGGGTTGGTGTTGAACCCGAACGACGTCAGCCGCGACGAAACGCTCGAATCGTTCAGCATCGAATAGTTGAAATTATAGGTGAGCCCGTTGCCGCTGATGCCGGTGAAGGTGAAGCTCCCGAGTGAGCCGATCAGGTTCGTGCTCGAGCCGCCGGCCTGGCCGGCATAATCGACGACGAAATTATAGCCGGTATTCGCCGCATTGACGACGACCGCGGCGGATGCCGGAACGGCCATGCTGGCGAACATTGTCACGGCCGCAACCGCTGCCTTCACGCTACGCATCATAACACATGCCCCACACCACCATGGGCTCCCATCGCCAATGGTTTCGCGCTGACTAGCACATCGCCGTAACAAATACCATCCTTGCACCGCATGAGCCTGGCATATCCGGACAATAGTTTACGATCTTCCAACAACGTTCGCGGGCAACGGCTGTCATCGGGATCGAAGCCCCTTACGACCCGCTCGCGCTACCCGGCTCGTCGTCGAAAATTGTCGTTTCGTCCCAATATCATGATGAACCGCAGCCCTGCTCCAGCGTTTCGATCCCCGCTGGCCACGATGCCATGCGGCGCAGGGAGCGAAGAAGGTGGGCAAGATCGGATGGAGCCTCAAGGCAGCAGGAATAATCGCGCTCGCTGCGGCCGTCCCCGCTGGAGCGGCGGACCTGCCGTCGGTGCTGGCGGAGATCGATCAGCGATTCACCTGCCCCGAATTCCTGCCCGACGACGCCGCTCGCCGCGCCGACATGCTCGCCTTTTCCCGGGCGATCGCCTCGGTCGGTCCCAAGCGGCTGACATACCGCCAGGCCGCCTATATCCACGCCAGGATGCTCGAACGTCATCATTGCACGCCGGCCGGCGGCGCGATGGCGAGCGCAGCGCCGGCCAGCGACATCCCCACGCGCCCGGTTGCCGCCGCCGGGAATTGAACACGACTACCTGCTCTTTCCCGATCAACGCGCGCGCTTGCATCCACGCATAATTCGTCTATTCGACTATAATCGAATTATCGAATCGAGGCTTTGCATTCGTGCAGTTCCCTGACGCCGTGGAGGCGCTTTCCGCCCTGGCTCATGGCAGCCGCCTTGCCGTCTTTCGCCTGCTCGTCCGCGCGGGCCCGGACGGCGTCCCCGCCGGTGAGCTCGCCCGCGAAATCGGTGCGCTGCCCAACACCCTGTCGACCCACCTGACCATCCTCGGCCATGCCGGCCTGATCCGCTCGCGCCGCGAGGGCCGCTCGGTGATTTACGCCGCCGATTACGGAGGCATGCGGGCCCTGCTCGGCTTCCTGGTCGAGGATTGCTGCGACGGCCGGCCGGAAATCTGCGGGCCGGCGGCCGGACCCGCCTGCTCCCCCACCCACTGAAAGACATCAGTCAATGAGCGCCTCCTACAATGTGCTGTTCCTCTGCACAGGCAACAGCGCCCGCTCGATCCTCGCCGAGTGCATCATGAATCGGATCGGCGCGGGCAGGTTCACTGCATTTTCCGCAGGCTCCTTTCCGAAGGGCGAGGTGCACCCGCACGCGATCAGGCTGCTCAACGGCCTCGGTTACGAGACGGCCGGTCTCCGCTCCAAAAGCTGGGACGAGTTCGCCGGCAAAGGCGCGCCGCCCATCGATTTCATCATGACGGTCTGCGACAATGCCGCGGGCGAAGTCTGCCCGATCTGGCCGGGCAAGCCGATCCGCGCACATTGGGGGGTCGCCGATCCCGCCGCGGCAGAGGGCTCGGACTCCTTCGTCGCCCTCGCCTTCGCCGAGGCCTATCGCCAACTCTACAACCGCATCAGCCTTTTCGCCAGCCTTCCCGTCGATAGCCTCGATCGGTTGGCGATTCAGCGCCACATGGACGAGATCGGCGCCACGATCGACAAGCCCGCCACGGTATGAGCCTCGCGCGCCCGCTCGTCGCCGAGTTCACCGGCACCGCCCTGCTCCTCGCCATCGTCGTCGGCTCCGGCATCATGGGCGAGCGGCTGGCGGCCGGCAACGACGCCATAGCCCTGCTCGGCAACACCATCGCCACGGGTGCCGGGCTGACCGTGCTGATCCATATGTTCGGCCCGATCTCCGGCGCGCACTTCAATCCGGTCGTGACCTTGGCAATGCTGGTCCGGCGTCATATCGCAACCGGTGCCGCTATGGCCTTCGTCGCTGCACAGTTCGCCGGCGCCATCGGAGGCGTCTGGCTGGCGCATGCGATGTTCGCCGAGCCGCTGCTCCAGCTCTCAGCCAAGCTGCGCCCCGGCCCGGCTCAGGGCCTCTCGGAAGCCATCGCCACCTTCGGACTGATCGGGACGATCCTGTCCACCCAACGCAGTCGTCCCCAGGTTACGCCCGCGGCGGTGGGGCTCTATATCACCTCGGCCTATTGGTTCACTGCATCGACGTCCTTCGCCAACCCCGCCGTCACCATTGCCCGCAGCCTGTCGGACAGTTTTGCCGGCATCGCACCCGCCTCGGCACCGATGTTCGTGGCGGGGCAGATCGCCGGCGCGCTTGGCGGCATCGTCTTTTTCGGCTGGCTGATCGAAACCGAGTGACCCGTCACCAATAAGGTAGCGGCCCGTAGGCGCCATAATATTGGAAGATCTGCTCTTCATAGCCGCGATGGCTCGGGCCGCCGAGCGACACGAGTTCGTCGCGCCCATAATGCGGCGCCCCTTGCAGCGCTGCCCTGTCCAGCGGCACGACATAGCCGCCACGAGTTGGATCATAGTCGAGCATTGACCAGGGTATCGGATGGAATTTCTCCCCGATGCCCAGGAAGCCGCCGAACGACATGATGGCATAGATCACCCTGCCGCTCAGCCGCTCGATCGACAGGTCGTCGACATGGCCGATCGTCTCGCCGCTTTCATTGAAAACCGCAGCGCCTTCGACGCGGCTGCTCAAAATGAGCCGTTGGCTCGAATCGGGCCCGGCTTCGGGGATAGGCTCGTCCATGCTTCCATCCTCCTGCCGCCCACGCAGAGCGCTGATCGAGTGGCGGGCGACGTCGCGCTTTCCATAAACAAAACGAATCCCGGAACGTTCCAGCCGCGCCCTCCATAGCTTCCCGGCGCCGAATTTCGGTCGGGAAACGACCGGAACGCCCTCGTCTGCGCCGTGTTGTCAGCCGATCGACGAGGAGAGTTTTGATGGACTGGCTCGAACGCACGCTGGGCGGCGGCCTATGGGGCCTGGTGATAGTGGTGGGCCCGATCATCCTGCTGCTAGTCCTGGCCTGGGCCATGATGAACAACCGCCGCTCACGAGCGGAAAAGGACCTGACCGAGCGTTCCGTGCGCGAGCGGCGCGAGGAGAGCCGCCGGGCAGACGGGAGCGACCGGCGATAGTTCGGCTGCGTGAGAAAGCGATCCTGGCCGGTTCGGATCCCATTTTGCACCAAAATGGATCAAACGGCAGCTACCGCATTGCAAAGCTCGCAGCCATTGTTGGCCGGAGCAGCTATTCTCCTGGCTGCACTCCAACACCCACGACGGCACAGAGCGTGCCGTTCCACCGAACCGGTAGTGCAGCGCCATGAACGATAATCAGCAGGATCTCCTCGCACAGATCGTCCGGGAGGTTCTCGAAGCAAATCGTTCGAAGCTCGGGGCAAGTTACACTTCTTCGCCCGCGATCCGCGAAGCGCTGGTGACGATACTCGCGATGTCCGTCGAGGTTGGCAACAACAGGGCCGGTGCTGACGTCCGGGCTGCCGCCGAGCGTGCAGCATATCAGCTACGAGAGGACATCATTCCCTTTCTCGAATGAGTTTCGAAGCGATGCCGGCCGGCGCCGACCTCATTCCGGCCCTTGCTCTACGGAGAGACCGCTCTCACGGATGACGTAAGTGCATCTGCGGCCACCTTGGATGATGTGCTCTGCACGATGGATCGACACGGTGGGACCTAGCGCGGTTCTGAACATTTCCAGTTCCGCGCGGCAGAAACCGCCGCAAACTGTTGCAACCGGGCTGATCGGGCAATGGTTCTCGATGAGCAGAAATGACCCGTCGTCCTCCTCTCGCCAATCCGCCATATAGCCTTCTTTCGAGCGCAATGCGGCCAGCGCGGCTACCCGGTCGCGAAGCACCTTTCTGCAACCCAGCTCCTCTAGATAGCGGAGCTGCGTCTCACTCTCCCGAACGTTTATGATCATGTCGAGCGCCGACTCGCCCATGTGGGTGCGTATGATATCGAGCAACTGCTCTGTCAGGCTCGCGCACGTATCGGGAAACCGCGATTGCGCAGCTACGGTCAGGTCCCACAACTGTTGCGGCCGGCCAACACCTTTGGCTTCGCTCGTCGCGACGACGAGGTTCTGCTCAGCCAAACGCATGAGTTGCTGACGAGCCGCTTCACCGGTGATCCCAAGCTTCTTGCCGATCGCAGCAGATGAGAGGCGACCCTGCAATTTCAGGGCCATCAATATGCGGTCGCCGGCCGTACGCGTAGACCAGCCTGAATATTCCAACGTTGAACTTGACATATCTGACGAATTGTTTTTCAAAGTCATGGCTTGGAAAATAACAAAACTCCTTTGCCTGCGCAAGTGCGGCCCGAGAGTGCCAAAAGGGAATCGTGAACATGGATCTGAACTCCCCCGCGACATTGCAGTCCGTCGTCGGAACGCTTGCCGATGAGGTGGGAGCGTGACGGATTCGCTTCACGATATTTCTCCTCCGTTTCCCTCCTCGCAGCCGCAAGGTCGGACAATCGCGCTCACTATTATCGTTCTGGCGGCGATACTTGGCGGCCTGTTTCTTTGGCACACGCTGAAAAGCGGCCAAGGCCAAAGTTGGCAACAACAAGCCGTCCCGGTCGCTGCTGTGGCCGTTGCGCCTCGCGATGTGCCCTCATCGTTGAACGCGGTTGGCACGCTCACGGCGGTTCGCGAAGTAACGCTCTCGAGCGAGGTCGCGGGCCGGGTGTCGAACATCAACTTCGCGGCCGGCTCTAACGTGCGGACCGGGGCGCTTCTCGTACAGCTGTTCGATGGACCCGAGCGCGCCGATCGGGAGGCCGCGAAAGCCAGGGCGGCGTTCAGTGGAATACAGCTCACCCGCTCGGAGCAACTAGCCCCGACAGGTGCCGAACCGCGCGAATTGCTGCAACAGCGTCGAGCCGAGCGCGACCAGGCCACAGCTGCAGTTCGGCAAATAGATGCGCGCCTGATCCAGAAGCAGATCCGGGCGCCCTTCTCAGGAGAGATTGGCATCCGCCGCGTCAATTTGGGCCAGTTTATCAACCCTGGTGATCCCGTCGCGACGCTGACGGCGCTCGATTCGCTTTATGTCGAGTTCGCTCTTCCGCAACAGGAACTCGCGCGCGTGAAGCCGGGATCGATGGTTTCAGTCGCCAGCGATGCTTTTCCCGGCCGCACTTTTACCGCGCGCGTAAACGCCATCGAGCCTCAGATCGGCGAGGACACGCGCAATGTTACCGTGCAGGCACTCCTGCCAAATGCCGATCGCGCGCTGCGCCCTGGCATGTATGTGACGGCTGGACTGGCGCTTCCGCCGCAGCAAGGCGTTCTCGTCGTGCCGGCAACGGCCATCCAGACCGCGGCGCAGGGCGACAGCGTGATCGTCATCAGAGGTGAAAGCGCCCGCACCGGCGGCAAGGCAGAGATCGTGCCGGTCGAGACCGGCCGCCGCATCGGCAACGAAGTCGTGGTCGATAAGGGCCTCAGGCCCGGTGACGTCGTCGTGTCGGAAGGCCAGCTGCGCGTGCAACCTGGCGTCGAGGTCAAGGTCGTGCGCATCGTCCGGACAGGAGACCGCTGACATGGCGTTCACCGACCTCTTCATACGCCGGCCGATCCTCGCGATCGTCGTCAGCCTGCTGATCCTGCTCGTGGGCCTCAGCGCAACGTTCAGCCTGCCGATCCGCCAGTATCCCGGCATGCAAAGCGCGACGATCACGGTCAACACGTCGCTCCCCGGTGCCTCGCAAGAGGTGATGCAAGGCTTCGTCACCACGCCGATCTCTCAGGCGATCGCTACGGCGAACGGCATCGAATATCTCACCTCGACCTCGAGCCAGGGCAAAAGCCAGATCAGGGCCAAGCTGGTCCTCAACACAAATGCCGACCGCTCGATGACCGAGGTCCTCGCGAAGGTCCAGCAGGTCAAGTACCGGCTGCCTGCCGGGGCGACTGACCCGGTGATTTCGAAGATCACGGATGGCACGTCTCCCATCCAGTTCGTGGCCTTCGCCAGTGACAAGCTCTCATCGTCGCAGATGACCGACTTCGCGATGCGGGTCGCCCAGCCTCTTATTACCTCCGTTCCCGGCGTCGCTTCAGCACGGATCACCGGCGGTGCTCCGCTGGCGATGCGTATCTGGGTCGATCCGGTGAAACTCGCCGCGCGCGGCCTCACTGCGAACGACTTGGCGAATGCACTTCGGGCGAACAACGTCCAGGCGGCGCCGGGGCAGCTCAAAGGCGAAAACACCGCGATCAACATTACCGCAGGCACCGATCTGCGCGACGTCGATGCATTCCGCCAGATGGTGCTCAAGACGGGCCAGCATGATGTGGTGCGGATCGGTGACGTCGCGACCGTTGAGCTGGGCGGCCAAAACTATGATGGCAGCTTGCTCGCATCGGGCCACCCCGGCGTTACGATCGCCATCTCGCCCACTCCGGATGGCAACCCGCTGGAGATTGTGCGCGCGGTCAAGGCGATGCTCCCGGACATCCAGCGCGTTGCTCCCCCGAGCCTCAAGGTTTCGAGCGAGTTCGACGCGGCGCGGTTCGTCGACGCCTCCATCAAGCAGGTCCAGCATACGCTGATCGAGGCGATCCTCATCGTGATCTTCGTGATCTTCCTGTTTCTGGGCACGTTCAGGGCCGTCATCATCCCCGTGGTTACGATACCCTTGTCCCTGCTTGGCACGGCGGCGCTGATGCTGGCCTTTGGCTTTTCGCTCAACCTGCTAACGCTGCTCGCCATGGTGCTGGCGATCGGCCTCGTCGTCGACGACGCCATTGTCGTGGTGGAGAATATCCACCGCCACATCGAAGACGGCTTGGCGCCGCTGAACGCGGCATTGGTCGGCGCACGCGAAATTATCGGACCGGTGATCGCAATGACCATCACGCTTGCCGCCGTTTACGCGCCGATCGGTCTTATGGGGGGACTCACGGGGGCGTTGTTCCGCGAATTCGCTTTCACGCTCGCGGCGTCGGTGATCGTGTCGGGCGTCATCGCGCTCACCCTGTCACCGATGATGAGCGGCATGCTGCTCAAACCCAGGATGGCTGAGGGAAGACTTGCCCAGGCAGTCGAGAGCACCATGCACCGGGCCACCGAAGGCTATGTCCGGCTTCTCGACAAGACCTTGGCGGCACGCACGGCCGTGCTGATCGTCGGTGTCACGGTCCTCGTCACGATCGGGGTGCTGTTTGCTGGCTCCAAGAGCGAGTTGGCACCCCAGGAGGACATGGGATATGTGCTCGTCCAGACCAAGGCGCCGCAATATGCCAACGCCAGCTACACGGCGCGATTCAGCGCCGAAGTGGATAAAGTCTTTCACCAGTTCCCTGAATATTACGCCAGCTTCTTCGACATCGGCGGCAACAACAATGCCAATGGCGGCTTTGGTGGCATCGTGATGAAGGACTGGGCTGATCGAAGCCGCAATGGTGACCAGATTCAGGCGGAGCTTGCGGGCCGCACCGGCGCGATCACCGGCATCTACGCAACGGCCTTTCAGGACAGCCCGCTTCCCGCTGGAAGTGGTGGTCTGCCGGTCCAGATGGTGATCCGTTCGGCCGACGATTTCCCCCAAATCTATAAAACCGTTGAAGGAATCAAGGGTGCGGCGTGGGGCAGCGGCCTGTTTGCGTTCGTCGATACCGACCTCGCGTTCGACAGTCCGGAGGCGCATATCAGCATCGACCAGGCCAAGGCTGGTCGGATGGGCGTGACCATGGCCGAGATCGCCGACACGCTGGCCGTGCTGGTTGGCGAGAATTACGTCAACCGCTTCAACTGGCATGATCGCTCTTACGACGTCATCGCTCAGGTGCCGCAAGATAAGCGCATTACCCCGGATAGCCTTGGCGAGTTCTACGTGAAGACAGCGTCCGGCAAGCTGGTCTCGCTGTCCACTGTTGCCCATGTCGAGATCCGGCCGCAGCCCAATCAACTGCCGCAGTTCAATCAGATGAACTCGGCCACGCTCTCGGCAGTGCTGCTGCCCGGCGTGACGATGGGCCAGGCCGTAGACTTCCTGAAAAGCCAGCCCCTGCCGCCGGGGACCAGGGTCGACTGGCTGTCGAACAGCCGGCAATATGTGCACGAAGGCAACCAGCTTACGGTATCTTTCGCCTTCGCGCTGATCGTGATCTTCCTGGTGCTCGCCGCGCAGTTCGAGAGCTTCCGCGATCCGCTCGTGATCCTCGTGACTGTGCCGCTGGCGGTTTGCGGAGCGCTGATACCGCTCTATCTGGGCTTCGCTACCCTCAACATCTATACGCAAATCGGCCTCGTCACGCTCATCGGCCTCATCTCAAAGCATGGCATCCTCATGGTGGCATTCGCCAACGAGATGCAGCACAGGGAAGGCTGGGGCCGGGCGGAGGCGATCCGCCACGCGGCTGCGGTGCGCATGCGTCCCGTGCTCATGACAACCGCTGCCATGGTAGCGGGTCTCGTGCCGCTCCTGTTCGCCACCGGCGCAGGCGCGAACAGCCGCTTTGCGATCGGCATCGTTGTCGTGATGGGGATGCTGGTGGGCACCCTGTTCACCTTGTTCGTGCTGCCTACCTTCTACACGCTGCTCGCCGGCGACCATCGTCCCAAGCCGGACACCGAGCCAGGCAGCGAGTCCTCGCCCAAACACCAGCCCGCAGCCGAAAGAGAGCTGGCTCATGCGTAATTTCAAAATCCTCAGCTTGATCGCGCCGCTGCTTGCCTCCGCCTGCGCCGTCGGACCGAATTATGAACGGCCAAAGACCCCTATGGCGACCGCTCAGCCGTTCGTGACGAAGGGAGCCGGCTTCGATACAGTGGCACAACTGCCCGCCGATTGGTGGCGCCTTTACCGCGATCCCGCGTTGGATGCTCTGGTCGAGCGGGCCTTCGTCGCCAATACCGATCTGCGCGTCGCTGCCGCGAACCTCGCGCGCGCGCGCGCGGTGCTCGGTGAAGCTCGAACCGCGCGGCTGCCGTCCACCAACCTCAACGGCGGCATCACCTATGGCGATGGTGCCCAGGGGGCGGGACAATCGGGAATCCAAGGCAATTTAGGCGACCCCCAATGGTCGCAGTTCGGCGGGCTGTCGCTCGCGTGGGAGGTCGATCTGTTCGGCCGCGTCAGCCGCGCCATCACAGCCGCCCGGGCCGATGCCGAAGCGGTCGAAGCGGCGCGCGATGCGGTGCGGGTCACGGTCGCGGCCGAGACGACGCGCGCCTATGTCAATGCGTGCGCCTATGCCTATGCGATCGAGGTCGCGCGGCAGTCCTCCAACACCAGTAGCGACAATCTCAGGCTCATTACCGATCAGGAGCGGGCCGGATCGGTCGGCAAACTCGACGTGGAACGGGCTGGAGCTGCGGCGGCGACGGCGCGATCAGCGATCCCGGCCCTCGAGGGGCAGCGCGAGGTAGCGCTGTTTGAACTGGCTGCACTGATCGGCACCACGCCAGGCGATGTTCCCGAGGCTGCGCGGTCCTGTTCGCAGGCCCCGGAACCGGCGACCAATCTCCCGGTCGGGGACGGTGCCGCCCTGCTCCGTCGCCGCCCGGATCTACGCCAGGCGGAACGCCAACTCGCAGCGGATACGGCGCGAATTGGCGTTGCGACGGCCGACCTGTACCCCAAGGTCAGTCTGGGTGGATCGGGCAACTTCTTCCGCAACGATACCGTGAGGGGCGGAGACTCCTTCTCCTTCTCAATGGGTCCCCTCATCTCCTGGAGCTTTCCCAATATCGCCGTGGCGCGCGCGCGGATCCGCCAGGCGCAGGCGCAGGGTGATGCTTCGCTGGCGACGTTCGACGGACGCGTGCTCAATGCTCTCAAGGAAGTCGAGCAGGCTCTGACGATAGTCGCCACCGAGCAGGATCGGCTTCAGTGGCTGCGCGAGGCGCAGCTACGCGCCGGCGAGGCGCACAGGCTCGCCGATCTTCGTTACCGCGCGGGATCGATCGGCTATCTCGACGTGCTCCTTGCCCAAGCCGACATGCTTTCGGCCCGCAGCGCCTATGCCGGTTCCGTACAGCGGCTCGCGTCAGCCCGGGTGGACCTGTTCAAGGCGCTGGGCGGTGGATGGCAGCACAGTCAGGAAACGGAGCAGGCTCCGAGCCACTGAAAATCGGTTACATTGCAAGGGAGCATGTCACCTTCCTTGGTTTCGTCACCCGGCCATGTTAGTGCCCCTCATGGGGCTCGCACTAATACGTGACGCCAAATGGTTTGGGCGCTCTCGAGCCATCGGGTACGCGAAGATGTTCGCGTTGGCATATGTCCCCAACATAGTCCTGATCTTCATTACATCATCAGGTGTTCTGACCATCACTGGAGTGGAACGGGGCACCGATTTTTATAGCTTCTGGGCCGCCGCGAAAATCGCGGCAACCCAGGATGCAGCGGCAGCCTATGACGTCGCCGCCCAAGCCCGAGTCCAGGGCCTGGGAGAACATTATTATCCGTTCCTATATCCGCCCCAGTTGCTCGTGCTGATTTTTCCGCTTGGTCTGATGGCATATTCCTGGGCTTATCTTGCCTGGGCGGCCAGCACCTTCGCGGCCTATGTCCTGACCGCCAGGAAGCTCGTTGCCGGCGCGTTCTGGCCTATCCTCGCCTATCCGGCTGCTTTCATCAACCTCGCGGGCGGCCAGAGCGGGGCGCTGACCGCATCGCTTTTCTGTGGTGCCGCCTTGACCCTGGGCTCCCGTCCTTTCTTCGCGGGAATGTTCCTCGGCGGCTTCATCATCAAGCCTCACCTTGCCATATTGTTTCCCTTGGCGATGATCGCCGGACGGCGGTGGAAGGTTATTGCGGGGGCGATCACCTCGGCCAGCCTCCTGACGCTCCTGTCGCTGCTGATGTTCGGTCCGGGTGCATGGGAAGCATTCTTCTCCAACACCGCCGTTGCCCGATCAGTGACGGAGGACACTTCGACGCTTTGGCCCAAGATAATCAGCTTGTTCGGCCTGGTCAGGCTGACAGGCGGGTCGACCGAGGCTGCCTATGGGGCGCAACTGTTCGTCACATTGGTCTGCGGTGCTATCGTTTATCGGGTGTGGCGCGTAGCCGGCGATGACCGCGACGACACTGCGAAACTGTCAATTCTGGCGATATGCAGCGCACTCGCCACGCCCTACGCCTTCGATTACGACCTGGTGCTGCTGATCGTGCCGATGTGCTGGCTCGCGGCGGTCGGATCGCGCAATGGCTTCCCGCCGTGGTCCAAGGCTGTTCTGGCGACAGTCTATGTCTTGCCGTTTCTCTCCCGGGGCATGGCCGCCGCTGTCGGCATCACCCCCGCATGGTTCATATTGGTCGCGTTTCTTGCCGTCCTGCTGAGAGCGACAGGCTCAACCGCTCCTGACCACGCCGACGCTGCCTCCGCCGCAATCCCGCAACCCTAGCAAGCTATCCGGCGCGCGGGCTCATGCCCACCAGATGCGCGGTCGCAATCGCCGCCATGCAGATGGGTACGGCGTAGGGAATCGGACCACGGCGCTGCAGCGCGATCCAGCCACCGTCGGCGACGGCACGAACGGGGAGCATCCCGCGAACGACGAACAATGTGATCGCTGTCAGTCCGCCGATGATACCCACCGCCGGCAACCAGATGGCAAGCCCATGGAAATCGAGCCATAAAGCGACGGCAGCGAGCAGCTTTGCGTCACCCCCACCGATGATGCGCTTTGCGAAGAGCAGCCCGCCAACCAGCAGCACCGCAGTAAAGCCGGCCAGATTTTGCCAGACGTGCCAGGTCACGCCGTTCAATAACAGATGCAGGCCAAAGCAAGCGACGATGGCGAGCGGCAACAGGTTTGATACCTGCAGGCGTTTCATGTCATCCAGCGCAGCCACGACCAGGAGAAGATCGAAGATCAGGATGCTACTATGCGCAAGCGTCATCTCGTCGAGTCCCTTTCGACTGTCTCCAAATTGGCGGCTGCGAGGCGATAATAGGAAGCGTTCGCTTCGATGGCACGGGCAAGCAGCGCGCGCGCGGCTGGCAGATCGCCCTTCAGCCAGGCCGCATAGCCGGCGTTGTTAAGGCGACGCGCGGCATCATTGTCGTCGCCGGCGATGCCGACGGCACCAGGATAATCTCCGCCGAGCGCCATTGCGATCTCGTAGTTGGTCTGGATCTGCCCGTTGTTCGGTTCCAGCAAGCTGGCCTGCCGCAACGTGGCGGCCGCGTCGCCGAAGCGGCGCTGCAGCAGCAGAGAATAACCCTTGTTGTTCAATATCGCGGCATCGGCCGGTCGAAGTGCCAGCGCGTGGCGATAGGCGTCTTCGGCGTCGCTCCAGGCGCGGTTGGCGTCGGCGACGATGCCGAGGCCGTTCCAGGCTTGCCAGCTCGCCGGATCCTGCTCGACCGCAGCCGTGAAATAGCCGCGGGCGCGGCCAAACTGGTGAAGCCGCAAGGCTACGATGCCGGCGCCGGTGGCAGCGCGCGACGAGGGGCCAAGCGCAAGCAGGCGATTGAACCGATCAAGCGCCAGCGCATCCTCGCCCCGGGCGAGGTAATAGCGGCCCATCACCATGTCCACGCGCGGCCCCGACAGCGAAGCGAGGTTCGCCCGCGCGAGCATCAACCGCGCCTGGGTAAGCCGTCCCGCATCGACCGCAGATTCGATGGCATCCAGATCGACCTGCTCCTCGATGCCTGCCGGGATGGCCGCGGCCGACAACAGCACTGCTGCAGCGGTCGCGATGATGTGCCGGACCGCCATCATCATGACGCTTGCGCCGAGCGCAGGCGCTGGTCGAACGGCAATGCGTTGCGCCCGACGAACAGAATCATGTGCGGCGCTGTTGGCATGACGACGAGCCGCGACGGGAACGGCAGAACCCGCGCCAGCGCTACCGCGGCGAGCCGATCCCGGGGAGCGTGGAACATCACGCTCTCCATCGGACGGATGCGCGCATTGCCGATCGAGCCGCTATTCCAGCCCTTGGCTCCCAGGAACTTGCTCATCCGACGAGCCAGCCCGCGCCTGCCGACAGCGTTGAGCACGGTAACGGATACGGGTGGCGTCGCGGAGGCCTTGGCGACGGGCTGGATGGCGGGCGGCTCCAGCGCGATCTCGAGGGAGCCGTCGTGCGACTGGGCGAAGAAGGGCTGACCCGTGACGGCCAGGCGTGGCGCATCATCTGCGTCAACGGCCTCCCATCCGTTGCCGGCGCGCCTGGTGATCAGCGCGATCTCCCGAGTGGATATGCGCTCGAGACGCAGGCCGGCGGCGGGCGCAGCCGGCAGGGCGGCGTGAGCCACAGCGGCCGGCATCTTGCCCTTCGACGCCAGCGAGAGTGCAAGGTTGTGCAGGATGTCGGCATCACGCGGGGCCAGCGCCAGCGCCTGCTCATAATAATCCCGGCTGAGGTCGGTGCGACCGATCCGGTCATAAGCGACCGCGAGGCCGTTATAGGCGGCGGCCGATTGGGGTTCCGCCCGGATCGCCTTGCGGAAGCCATCGACCGCCAGCGCGAAATTTCCAAGCGCAAGCTGGCGTTTCGCGTCGGCATAGGCGTCGCTCTGCTGGGCCGGAGCGGCGACCGAGGCCGGCCTTACCTGGAGCGTGCCGAGCGATCGACCTCCGCTCGCGCAGGAGCACAGGGCCAACGTGGCTAACATTGTCGGAATTCTCACTATCCACCCCCAAGCGCGGGCATCATCGTCCGCATTATCCTGATCACCGCCGGCAGCATGAGCACACCGATTATTGCTGGCAGCATGCAGGCCACGAGCGGGATCGACAGCAGCACGGGCAGGCGGTGCGCCTTCTCCTCAGCCCGCATCTTCCGACGCTCGCGCATCGAGGTGGCGTAGACGCGCAGTGCCTGGCCGATGCTCACGCCAAACCGGTCCGTCTGGATGATCAGGCTCGCGAAGGACCGGAATTCCTCCAGCCCGGTGCGTTCGGCCATACGGTGCAGCGCCTGTTCGCGGCTGCGGCCGGCGCGCAGTTCCAGCGAGAGTCCCGCCAGCAGATCGGCCACCAGAGGATGCGAGCCAGTCATTTCCGAGCCAACGCGGTTGAACGCCGCCTCCAGCCCCAGGCCCGCCTCGACGCATACCAGCATCAGATCGAGCGCATCGGGAAAACCGTTCAATACGTCGCGCTGCCGGCGCGCGGCGCGCGCCTTGATCCAGAGATTCGGGAAATAGAGCCCGGCGAGCCCAAGCCCCGCGCCGATCAAGTAGAGCTTGACCAGCGAGGGTGCGCTGCCCGCTCCGTAGCTGAACAGGACAAAGGCTGTTGGCAGCGCGAGCGTCAGCACGAGCCGGATCAGCGTGAACAGCCGGGGGGCTGCGGGGTGCATATAGCCCGCCGCGATCAGCCGGTCGCGCAGGATCGCGCTCGTATCCGCTAAGGACACGCCACGCTTCTCGATTGCCTGCACGAGTTGGAGCCAGGCCGTTTCCGCGCCGAGCGAGCGCAGCGACTGTCCGGCGACCGCGTCATGGCCGCCACCTACCGCCAGTCGCTGCTTCACCGACCGGCGATAAGCCAGCCCGGAGGCGATCAGGAAGCTGGCAACCGCGACGCCGATGAAGACGAGCAACAGAACGACGCTGCGTGAAAAGCCTGCAAGTGCAATATCAAGGTCAATCATCGCATCAAACCTTCAAATCTACCATGCGGCGTATGGAATAAACTCCGATCGCATAAAGGCCGAGCAACATCCCGAAGCCCGGAAAGAACACGGGATCGTCCGCAACATCGAGATAGAATGCCGGATTACTCAGGAACACGAGAGCGAAGGTGAGCATCGGCAAGGCGGTGAGCATCATCCCGCTGATCCGACCTTCCGAGCTTAACGCACGCACCTTCAGCATCATGCTGGCGCGTTCGCGGATTACCATGCTCAGATTATCCAATATCTCTGCGAGATTGCCGCCGGTCTCGCGTTGCACGGACACGGACACGACGAACATCTTCATATCATCGACACCGCAACGATCCGCCATGTTCTGCAGCGCGTCGCGCAATTCCGAGCCGTAGGTGACCTCGTCGACGACGATTCCGAACTCGCTGCCGATCGGATCGGCCATGTCGGTGGTGAGGAGCTCGAGCGCGGCGGCAATCGGGTGGCCTGCGCGCAGGCTCCGCACGAAGATGTCCAACGCCATCGAAAACTGCTCGGTGAGGCGCCTGCGCCGCTTTTCGCGCTTGTGGCCGATCGCCATCAGCGGCAGGCCGATGCCAAGCGATGTGGCGAACAATATGATCAGCAGCAGGCCGCCCAGCGACATCGTCATGCCCGAGACGGCCGCGATGCCTGCGGAGACGACGAACAGCGCCGCCGTGGTGCCCGCGAGCAGCACTATCAGATTGGCGGACGATATCGTCATCCCAGCTTCGACGACCATCCGATCGATGCGTTCGGCGACCGCGCCAAGGGGACCGGACACCGGCAGCCTTGTCCGCACCTCGCGACGGATCCGGGCCATGACCTGATTGTGATCCATGCCCCGCTGGATCAACTGCAGCCGTCGGTTGATCGCGCGGCCTTCCTTGCGCGAACCCTGCACCCACCGGATCACGCCCTCGACGGCGAGCAGCGTCGCCGCGAAAATGAGGACGAGGACGAGCAGCCTGATCGAAGCCGGGGACATCAGCCGACCCTCTGGCCGGGGCGGAACAGCTCGCTGGAAAGCTCGAGCCCCCGCAAGCTGAGATCCTCGATGAACTTCGGCCGGATCCCGGTTGCCTCGAAATGGCCGAGCACCGTGCCGTCATCGTCCATGCCGGTTCGCTTGAAGCGAAAAATCTCCTGCATCATGATGACGTCGCCCTCCATGCCCGCAATCTCGCCAAGGCTCACCAGCCGCCGCCGCCCGTCCGACAGGCGTTCGACCTGGATAACGACATGGAGTGCGGACGCGATCTGTCCCCTCGCCGACCGGCTCGATATATCGAGGCCGCTCATGCCAACCATCTGCTCGAGGCGAGACAGTGCGTCGCGCGCGGTGTTGGCATGGACGGTGGTCATCGAGCCATCATGACCCGTGTTCATCGCCTGCAGCATATCGATCGCCTCGCCGGCACGGACTTCGCCGACGATGATCCGATCCGGCCGCATCCGCAGCGCATTCTTCACGAGATCGCGCTGGGCGACCTCGCCGCGCCCTTCGATATTCGGTGGACGGGTTTCAAGCCGCACGACGTGGTGCTGCTGCATCTGGAGCTCCGCCGAATCTTCGATCGTCACGATCCGCTCGCGATCGTCGATCGCCGCCGACATGGCGTTCAGCAGGGTCGTCTTGCCCGAGCCGGTGCCACCCGAGATCAGCACGTTGCGCCGTCCGGCGACGATCGCCGCCAGCACCCCGGCTATGGGCGCCGAAAGGCTTCCCAACTCGACCAGCTTGGCCATGTTGATCGGGGTCCTGGCGAATTTGCGGATCGACAGCAGCGATCCGTCGACGGCGAGCGGCGGCACGATCGCATTGACCCGCGAGCCATCCGCGAGGCGCGCATCCACCATCGGCGAGGACTCGTCCACGCGCCGCCCCACCGCCGAAACGATGCGAGAGATGATGCGCAGAAGATGCTTCTCGTCCTTGAAGCGAGCCCCGGTTTTTTCGAGCCGCCCGCCGCGCTCCACATAGACGTTGCGGTGGGTATTGACGAGAATATCGGTGATCGACGGATCCTTGAGCAGCGGCTCGAGCGGGCCGAGCCCGAGCAGTTCGTCGAGCAGATCCATCGTGAGCTGCTTACGCTCGATCGCATTCAGCGCGTATTGCTGCTCGGCCAGCAGCTCCTGCACGAGATCACCGATTTCCGCCTGGATCTGCTCGCGCGTCGCTATTTCGAGCGCGGACAGATTGATCACATCCAGCAGGCGTTCGTGCAGCTCGACCTTGAGGTCTGTCTGCCGATCGATCGGCATCACATCTTCGGCCTGCGCGACCGGCGAAAGCGGCCCAGTTGCGGGCTCTGCCGATCGCGTCGTTTTGAGTTGCCACAGCATGTTCAGCTCCCCCCGTGCAGATGTTTTGAGATTCCCGAGACGAGGATGCCGAGATCGCGGGTCACCCGATTTCGGGCCTTGATCTCGGAGAAACGCACCCCCTGATCGAGCGCCGCGCTCACCACGGCAAAATCATTCGCCACCGTATAGTCGATCGCTCGGCCGAGGACCTGGACGGCATCCTCTATCTTGAGCGCCCTGAAGAGGCCTTTTTCGAAGCGGTTGATGACGATCTGGATGTCGATATCGCTGGCCCCCTGCTGCATCAGCAGATTGAGCTGGCGGCGCGCCTGGCGCAGGCTCGGCACCGTAAGTTCGGTGACCAGCAGGACGAGATCCGAGCGCGCCGCAAGCGACAGCGACCAGTTCGTCCAGTTGCTCGGCAGATCGAGGAAAATGGTGGCATATTCGCGCGCGGCGATATCGACGAACTCGCAGATCTGATCGGTGTCGATCGTCTCGAGCGGCATCATGTCGCTCGGTGCAGCGATGATGTTGAGCCCGGAGGCGTGGCGTACCGTCACAGCATTGAGCAGCGCCCCGTCCACCCGCGCGCCGGCCGCGATGATGTCCTGGAGCGTCAGCTTCGGATTCTCGCCAAGATAAATCGCTCCGTCGCCGAACTGGATGTCCAGGTCGATGAAGCAGGCCGTGCGCCCCGTCTTCGCTTCCTGCTCGGCAAATAGGCAGGCGGTCTGGGTAGCGATGGCAGTAGCCCCTACACCGCCGACGCTCCCGATCACCGAGACGGTCTTGCCGTCGCTCTGCCTGTCGCCCCGCGCCGCATCCAGATCCTTTCGAAGCTGCGCGAGAAGTGCCGTCAGGTCGTCGGCCGCGAGTGGCAGCGCGATCACGTCTTTCGCCCCTTCGCGCAGCAGCGTGCGGATTTGCGCGAGCGATGGTTCGCGTATCGCAGCGACCACGAGCGGGCGCCTCGGCAACTGCGCCGCCGCGGCCAACCGCCGGACCGACGTCGCGGAATCAGGGGCGACCTCCAGCACGATCACGGCCGCCTCGCCAAAGATGTCGCGGTCGACCGGGGCCTGAATATCGCCCGCCGCCATCGAGACGGTGAAGCCGGCGATCTGCGGCTCCGGAAGAGCTGCTCGACGAACCTCCTCCAGCGACAGCAGGATAACGGCCTTCTCCCCAGGCAGAGAGCGAAGCCCGGAAGAAGAAAATCTGCCACCTTTCACATCCATAATGCCCACGCCAATGACCCTTTGCTAGTTGGAGGTGCTTCCGCTGCTGTCTTCCATCGTCAGTGCCGCACTGAAATCCGGCAGGGTGAGAGATCCGAACATCGCCGCGAACCCGGGCGCGAACGTCATGTCGCGCAGTCGCACAGTGACGAGGGGGGAGATATCCGGGCCGTTGGGATCGCCCGCGTAGCCGAGCCCGACATGCTGATATATGACCTGAACATTGGCGGGCTGGATTTCAGGCATGAATGCCTGCATGCGGAGCACGATGTTGTTGAATGCCGTTCCGTCATAGCCATAGCTGCTGCAACCGCCGCTCTGGCAGGTGATCGTGGCGCTGAACGCGCAGGAGCCGGCGCTGCTCACCGGGATATTATTTCCCTGCGAGCAATTATAGGGCGAGCTCATGAAGTTGATGCCCGCCAGGCCGGACGGCACGAGATCGGTGACGACGGCGAAGCGGACGCCCATCTGCGTCGCCTTCTCGGCCCGGTTCCAGGTCCACATCAATGCGCCGACATAGATGATGCCGATCAGGAAGAGCAGCAGCAGCGGTAGGACCAGCGCAAATTCGGCAGCGGTCGCCGCGTTGGTCGACCGCGCGAAGCGGGTGAGGAAGGCGTTCATATCCCCATCACCGGGCTTTCGGAGCTGGCGTTGAGCGCCAGTCCCGTCGTATCGAACCCGACCATGCCGAACAGCGAGACATAGGGCACGCTGGCGCTGACCGTCACCACGGGGGCGCCCATCGCGACGCCGTTATAGATGCCGCTGTAAGCACCGCTCGTGTCACAGGTGACGCTGACCGTGATGGTCGTGGGGCTGGTCCAGTAGCCCAGCCGGGGCGTCGTCCCGCCGAGCGCGCCTGTCCGCGTGATTTCGCGGATGGCCTGTTGGGCGCCCGCCGAGGCCGACGCGCAGGTGAAATCCGAAAAACCAAGACGGCCGGCATAGCGCGCTCCGTCGCGCACCGCCTTCACCACGACATGCTCGTCGAGAAAGTAGCGCGCCAGCTCGAAGCTGCCGAACATCAGGATCATCAGCATCGGCGTGACGAGCGCCATTTCCGCGGCCGCCACCCCTCGCCGATCGGCCCAGAAGCGTGCGAGGAAGCTGGGGGCGCCCATCATTCACTCCACCAGATACGGCTTGTCGCGACTGACGAACTGGGGCTGGTTATTGCCGCCGGTAGTCGTCTTGCCGATGACCTCGATATAGACCTCGTCCGTCGAGGTGCGCGTGCGCGCTATGGAGGGTTCGACAAGGAAGACGTCGATCCACTGCTTGACCTTTACGTCCTTGGAGGCGCCGTTGACGCCTTCGGCCTTGCAGTTGATGACCGCGACGGCAACCTTGCGCCGATCGGCATTTGCGGGCGGACCGACGCCGCCGGCCGGATCGCAGACCGGGGCCTTGTACGAAGTGAGCGCCCCGACCGGCCGCGGGCCAAGATGTCCGCTCGAAATTTCCCAGTCATAGGTCTGGGCGCGGGTCGGATTGGCTCCCACCGCGGCTTTCCACTGAGCTGTGGTGAAGCCGTGATTGACCTTGAAATAGATATCCCGATCCCAGTTGCCGTCACCGATGACACCCCCAGGGCAATCGCCATTGGCGCTCACCGCATGGCAGATGTCTCGCGGATGCCCCATTGCCGTGACAGTGGTGTCCTTGCGGGTTATCGGATCGGGCAGATAGCGCTGTGACGGATCCACTTCCCGCCAGCCTGAGCCGGACAGGTTGCAGCTGTTGTTGCTGGCCGGCGCGTTCGGCCGGACGAGATCCTTCACCGTGTTCAGGGCAGGAGGACAACCGGCCGGGCCGCAATTCCTGGCATAGCCATTTTCGTAGATGTCGAAGCGCGTGTTGATGGCGGTGGAAACGGAACTCATGTTGCCCGGCGCCGTGTTGACGCCCGTTCCCTTGACGCAGTCGAACGACGTATCGACATGTCCGAACACGTCGCGCAGATTGTTCGCGCTGGGGCTTGCACCGACTTCCAGGAATCCGAAGTTCCCCGGAGCCAAGGCGCCGCCCCCACCGGACTTGGCCACTATCCCCTTTCCAACAAGGCCATCGACGTTGAAATCGGTGTTGAGAGCCGTTTCCGCGGGATTGCACAGCATGAGCGGCGGAACCTTGCAGATCGCGGACGCCAGGCCAGCGACCGCCGTGGCGTTGATGCTGCCGGACCTGAGGGCGCCGACGATCGCGGTGAGCGCATAGACCGCCTCGCGTCCCTCGACGGTTACGCTGACGAAGCGGGCGTCGGTAGCGGTCGTTGCGGCCGTGAAGGTCGTTTCGTTCGTGTAGCTCTGGTAGAAACGGATCTTGCCCGTCGCGTCGCAGGCGGGCTCGGGGGTGACAGTAACCGCCGCTCCCTTCCCGTCGTTGGCAAAAAGCGTGTTATTGGTGACGAACGAGACGGCCGCCGCGCTCGCACGGGCGCATTGGCCCGGGGTTCCATCCAGCTGCGTCACCGCCGCCAGCGCCGCCTGGTCCGCCGCGCTCTGAAGCTCGCTGTCCATCGTGGCCAACCGCGCATAGTCGAAGGCGAGGCCGCCAACGGCGATCAGGGCGGTCATCGATAGGGCGATGGTCGGCGCGACCGCGCCGCTCGTCTCCATCGCCCACCGCTTACACCTACGCAGCACCATCGTACTTGCTCCTCTGGGCCGTTTCTCAGCGAGTGCTGCCTCCGGCAGTGCCGACGCTGGATGTGTTGACCGAAACAGGCTCCTTCACCTTGCCTTCGCGGTAGCGCTGGACGGCGGCGGCGGAGCGTTGGCCATCACCACCTTCCACAAGCGCGGTCGTCGCGACGGGGTCGGGATCGATGATCTGGGCGATCTTGTAGCGATGGACGGACTCGCCAAAGCCGGGGTCGACGGGCGCACAGCCTGTGGCGATCAGCCCGGCGGTGACGAGGAGGAAAGGGGTCGCGCGCATGGTGATCACCTCACGATATATCCGGTTTCGCCATCGATGCCGGTTTGCTTCTGGTCGGCTGCGGCAGGTTTGGCCGTGGTGCTGGCGGACGACGCGAACGGGTCGTTCTTGATCGCGCTGTCGGTACGGCCAGCCAGGAACAGGTCCAGCTCATGCGGTTCGCCGACGCGCTCGGTTGGCAGCGACGCGACCTGATCGGCCGGCATCGGTTTCACCAGCCGAGGCGTGACGATGATCACCAGCTCGGTCTCTTCCTTCTGGAAGCCGGTCGAGCGGAACAGCGCGCCGATGATCGGGATCGACCCGAGGACCGGGAACTGCCGCACGGTATCCTGGAAATCCTTGCGCAGCAGCCCGGCGATCGCGAAGGACTGGCCGTCGCGCAGCTCTACCGTGGTCTTGGCGCGCCGCGTCTGCAGGCCCGGGATCAGCAAGCCGTCGATGTTGATCGAGGCCGACGGATCGATCGAGCTCACCTCGGGCGCCACCAGAAGATTGATGATGCCATCTTCCAGCACGGTAGGGGTGAAGGCGAGGCTGACGCCGAACGGCTTGAACTCGATCGTGATCGTTCGGCCGCCGGCCCCGTTGCTGGCATTCTGCGCCACGGGGATCGGGAATTCGCCGCCGGCCAGGAACGATGCCGTATCGCCCGAAAGCGCGATCAGATTGGGCTCGGCCAATGTCCTGACGACACCTTTCTCCTCGAGCGCATCGAGCACGCCGGTGATATCGAGCGAGCCGAGGGTGAATTTGCCGGCGACGATGCCGAAGGTGTCGAGGATATGGCCGAGATCGACGGTCGGATGGCCGTTGGAATCGGTGAGCAGGGTAGTGGAAACTGCGCTGCTACCAGTGCCACCGAGAAACTTGCCGCTGTTGCTGCGGAAGGCAGAATTGAGGCCGATCTGCTTAGCAGCGGATCGCTTCATTTCGGAGAAGCGCACTTCCAGCATCACCTGCTGCGATGCGCCAACGGCCAGCATGTTGACCACCTTGTCGGGCGCGTAAGTCGCCGCGATCCGGTTGGCGCGATCCGCAGCGGCTGCCGAGGTGACGACGCCGGACAGCACCACCGCGTCGTTGGCAACACGCGCGCCGATCGTCTCGTGGGGCATCAGCTCCGATAGCTGGCGGCGCAGGCCGATCACGTCGGGGCCGACGACGATGTCGACTACCGCGATCAGCGTCTTGTTGCGATCGTAGATCGAGAGGCTGGTGGTGCCGAGCTTCTTGCCCAGCACATAAAGCGACCGGTCGGTGAGCGGCAGGACGTCGGCGATCTCCGGATTGCCGATCAGCGCCTGCACATAGGGCTGGTCGATGCGGAGGACCTGGCTCTTGTTGACCGGCACGTCGAGCTGACCACCGTGCTGATCGTCACCGCTCATGATCGACGTCGCTGGCTGCACTACCGCCATGGCGGGGGCTGTGATCGCCGCTCCCGCCAGTGTCGCGAGGAGCAATATGCGAGTGCGAGTGCGCGTGCTCATTGTACGTCCCCCTTGTCATTGTAACCGACCTTGATGTCGGAGCCGGCATAGCTGCCGACCTGATAGCTGCTCGACTGGAAGCCCCGCATGATCTCCACCGAGTTCCCGGCGGGCTTGCGCACGACGGCGCGGTAGATCGGGCGGGCGCGATAGCGGGCGACCGGCGCGCCCATCCGGACAGGCTCGGCGTTCGCGCGCAGATCGGTCAGGCTGACCGTTGTGACGGGCGATTGCGTGCTGTCGCCGACCTTGCGCAGCACCAGGCTGAGCGTGCCGACATTCTGGGCCAGCGCGAGCTTTTGCGCCTCGACCTGGGTCACCTCGAGCGTCGCAGTCTTGCCGACCGTGGGCTTATCGCTGGTGCCATTGGCATCCTGATCGATCCCGATCACGCGGATATTCTGGAGGAGCACATCGGTGATCTGCCGCTCCTGATCGTCCTTGCCGACCTGGCGGGTAACCAGCACGTCGACCATGTCGCCGGGGAGCGCGAAGCCGCCCACGCCCGACACATCGTTGGTGCGGACCGTTGCGGCGCGCTTGTCCGGCGCTATCAACCCGGAAATGGTGGCACGGCCGCCCGCGCCCGAAAGCTTGGCGGCCAGGACCGGCTCGTTGGGCTCCATCGGCCGCAATACGATGCGCGGATTTGCCGGATTGGCGGCATCCGCGACGTTGAGGAACGCGCCTGGCGGCACAGAGTTGGACGGCCAATCGACCATGCGGATGCTGTCGGCCGTGATCTTGGTGCCGAATGCCAATGGCATCCGCGCGACGGCGACCTGCACAGACCGTGGCTTGTTGCCCGAGTCAGGCGTCGCTCCGCTGCCGAGGAACATGTTCGCGAGGAAAACGGCAACCAAGCCGATCAGGATCGCGGCACCCAGAATGATAAACGATTGTACACGTGGCATGACTCGTCCTCCCCCGTGAAGATGTTCACAAATCATTCCGAAGATTGATCAGAGAAATTCTTCCCATCTCTCGCAAGCTGGCTGAGTTATAGAGACCAGCTTGCGAGATGTTGGTGTTATCAGGTCGGACCCTTACGGGCAGGTCTTGCCCGTGCTGGTGATGCAGGTCGCAGCGGTGCTCATGGAGGTGCTTACTGCGCCACCCAAAATGATCGACGCCCCTGCAATTGCAGTTCCGACGATCGCCAGAATGAGTGCATATTCAGCCGCAGCCGCGCCTGATTGATCACTCCAGTAGTTCTTCAGATATTTCGTCATGTTGAACTCCGTTAGCTTTGGCGCGAGACAGCCCCACACCTACGGATCGGCGGCGAACTTTAGCCAGGAAAACTAGAACATCGCGGAGAGACCGCTAGCTTCCGTTGCACCGCTTCGGCAGACAATTGCAGAAATTGGCCAGCGTGGAAGTCGACAATGAGGAGTAGACTTATATGGTCATTTTCAGACAGAAACGAGCGCAGGCTGCGCATCAGGCTTATGGACGAATGCCGGTGATTCGAGGACTTTCGCAGTTGCAGCAGAGTCTCCGCGATGTCGATCAGTTGAATTTACATGACGATTACATGGCCTTAGCTGCACTCTCCCATTCGCTTGCGGTCGTACCCGACGATACTCCAAGGGTCGGAACCGGCTAAAAGGGAGTATCTCGGCGACCACCGACGAAAGGGGTAGCATCGCTCCGCGCGCCCGCAATTAAGCACAAGCAAACCATTGACCCGAATGATGGCAACTCCAGCTTCTGCTGGCGGTTTCCTTTCCAGCGGAATAGGATTGCCCAATGCATATTGGCGACCAGGATCTCGATCGGAAGGCGGGCGCCGTGAGTCGGCTCCAGCGCAATCTCGTGCGCGTGATGTTCGGCTGGACGATCGTCGCGAGCTTCGCTTGCGGCCTGCGCGTGGCTTTCGCCGCGACGCCGATCGTCGATGCCGCCGAGATGCTGCTGGTGGCCGTGCCCTACATCCTGGTGGTCGCGGCACCGATCCTGTCCGGATTCCTCGCGCTGCGCTGGTTCGCACCTGGGACGGACATGAACCAACCGCGCATTCGTCTCGCGCGTGTGGGCCGCTGGCGGAGCGTGTCCGGCGCGGAGGCACGGACGATGCGTTATTATGGCGCTAGCGGCCTCATCTACTCGCTGATGCTTGGCATGTTACTCAACGTGCCGATACGGACGGCCGAATTCCTCTTCGCTATCCCCGCCGCCGGTGCCGCGCCAAGCTGGTATGGGCCCCTATTCGGCGTGATGCTGGCCGATGTTGTGCTGTTTTCAAGCCTTTACGTCGTCGCCTTCGTCGCGGCTTTGCGCCATGTGCCGCTCTTCCCGCGCCTGCTCGTCACGATCTGGGCAATCGACCTGGTGATGCAACTCGGCATCGCGCGGGTCATGGGCGGCACGCCCGGCTTGCCTGGCAGCGTAGGCGGCGCGCTCGTCAGCCTGCTCGATGGCAACATCAAGAAGGTACTGATCGGGATCGTGCTATGGGCACCCTATCTGCTGCTTTCCCGCCGCGTGAACCTGACCTATCGACACCGTGTCCCGGCCTAGAACGCCGCCTCTGGAATATGCCGTCGTTATTGTGCCGGTGGCGGGTAAATGATCCAACCGGCAGCCTTTCCAGGCGGCCGACTACAAGGCCCTCTTGAACTCGCACCGCCACCCCCGGAGCGTCGCAGATTGGATAGGTTGATTTAAATCGGACGTAACCACGGCCATATTCGTACCCGAGCCGCTCACGTCGGTCGATCCGCCAACTCGGACGGTTCTGGATTTATTGCCGGAACTGTCCGCAAAGACGATCTGAACAGTGTAATTACACGCATACACGGCCCGTTCTGACTGGCTGGCAATAATGACGAACCCACTCTCTCTTTGAGATATCGACGCTCTGGTTTCCGCCAATGCTGGAACTGCGATGAGGTACGTATAGAATATGGCAATGGTGGTCAGTATTCTCATTACCCCCTCCATAATAAAGGTAATGCTCTATTTATCACTCGGCAGCGGAAATTTGGAAACGCATGAGGGCTACGCCCCTATAGTCAGGGCGTCAGCTATTCTTCGTAGTCTTGCTCGAATTGGGAGCGACGGAAGTCTCTTTCGAATCTTACGCGTAACGAGCTCGCCGCCGGAAAAGCACGCGTGAGATCGCGCGCTGGCACCTATCCAGCGGTGGCGGCCCGATTCAATCTGCAGGCCTGACCTCACGCGCATAGCTCCACCGCATGGAGGTGAGGGTCAGTGGCAGGAGAGGTCTGGCCGACGCGCCTCTCACGCTCCCCTGGCCTCCGTCTCCCGCGGCGGGGGATGTGTGCAATGACTTGATGGCCTGCCATAGTTGAACTGGTCTGACTCAAGCAGACGTGGTATAAATGAAATGGTTGCTTGGCGCGTTCGCTGGAACAAGGTGACACAGGAGACGGGTTTCTTCGATACGTGACGAATGATCCGGAAAAATTCCGGATTGTGATAGGCTCGACGAAGCGAAAGCTGCCGACCTTCTCCGGCCACACCAAGAACCTCTGAGAGCCATTCGCGTCCGGCGATTTGGCCCGGAACTGCACGATGATTGGTCGTTGCTACGTGCGTAAAGATGGCAGCGTCCCGGAGAGTAGCCATGAAAAAGATCGGCGACGAAATACATCTCGATACCCGAGAGGCCAGTGGCGGCGACACGCCGCATTATGTGCGATATGTCCTGATGATAAGCCTGCTTCTGGCGATCCTCGCCATGTCGGCAGTATGGATCACGGCCGCCACCTTCTCGCATCCACAGCGCGGCCTGCCGGTAACGGCCGAAGAGCACGCGCTCGGAGGATAAGCGCTAGCGCTGGCGAAGCTCCGGGCGCCGCCGCGTCCGGAGCTTGCCGCGTCCGCCGGGATCACATCCCGTTTACGACCGCCGCCTTCTGCGCGTTGGTCATCGCGTCCGCATTGACGTCGGACTTGTCGATCGCCTCTTCCTTCGCCTTTCCGGCCTCGCGCGTCGCGTCGGCGCGGGCCTGCATCATGTCCTCGGCGGTGCCGGACATATTGTCGGCTGCCGCGTCCATGGCGTCGGCGCGGTTGTCCATGGCCTGCCTGGCCTGATCGCCCAGCTTGTCATCGCCCTTGCCTCCGCAGGCGGCGAGCCCGAGGCACGCCGCCGTCAGTCCAGCGATCTTCAGGATCTGCATGATAGTCGCTCCGGTCGTTGCACCGGATCATGAGCGCTCGCTCCTGCCAAAGGTTCCCCTGCCCCAGGTTGCAACAAGCTGCTGCGTCACGCCGCCCGCAGCTGGGCCACGATCCGCTCCAGTTCCGCGCTGAGCCTGCCGGCATGATCGCGCACCCGCGCACCGATCGAGCGGGTGCCGTCGGCGCTGTCGCGCACCGCCGATAAGGAGCGGGCGATCGTTTCCACCGAATCATGCGTGTCGCCGGCGTGCTGGCCCACCAGCTGGCTGGCCTCGAGGATGGCGGCCGCGGTGGCCTGTTGCTGGACGACCGCACTGGCGGTGCTGTTGATCGTGGCGTTCAGGTTCTGGAGCAGGCCGTGCACCTTCTCGACCAGCGAGGTGGTGGCGCGGGCCGCTGCTTCGACCCCCGCGACACGGCCATGGATGTCGTTGGTGGTGCGGTGGGTCTGCGTCGCCAGCCCCTTCACTTCGCTGGCCACGACCGCGAAGCCGCGGCCAGCCTCGCCGGCCCGAGCCGCCTCGATCGTGGCGTTGAGCGCGAGCAGGTTGGATTGGGTGGCGAGGTCCTCGATCAGCCGCGCGGCGGCGCCGATCGAATCGATCTGAACCAGCAGATCGCCATTGGCGTCGGTCGCCGCGCCCGATTCGGCATCGGCGAGCCGCATGGCCTGCGCGATCTGCTCCGACTGTTCGTGGATACGGCGCGTCGCGCGATCGAGCTCCTGGACGTTGTTCTCGATCAGTTGGAGCGCTGATGCCGATGCCGCGCTACGCGTCTGCGCCAGCTCCGATGCGCGCTTCTGGGTCTCGACCGACGAGAGCGTCACCGCCGCGCTCCGATCGAGCTCGTCGGCGCTCGTGATGAGTTGCTCGATCAGCGTGCCGATCTGCGCGTTGAGCCGATCGGCGACGCCGTTCGAAATCATGCTGAGCTGCTGACGGTGCTGCGCCTGCTCCTCGGCTTCCTTCTGCGCGATCAGCTGCAGCCGCCGATTCGCCTCTTCCGCCTGAGCGAGCGAGCGCTCCGCCGAGGCATGGGCCGTGCGTGCTTCTTCCAGTGCGCTATCGCGTCCGGCAAGGCTCTCCTCAGCTAGGCGCGATTTGCTTTCGAGCGCCCGCTGGGTGGCAAGCACAGACCGGATCAGCCAGCAGGAGAGGCCGATGAACGCCGCCGCGCTCGCCAGTATCAGCCATGATAATTCCCTGATCGCCTCGCCCGCTGGCGACACCCAATCCCACTGGACATGCCCTAATGGCCGGCCATCCGCGTCGTTGACGGTCAGTTCGTTGCGGGCGTCGCCCTGTGGCGGGATGCTCTGCCAGGCGATGGCCGGCAATGCGAAGCTCCTGGCCCATTTGGCGAGCAGGGCCGGGCCAACGGGCTTGACCAGCACCACATAGCGCAACGGCGCGCGCGGCAGCGCCACTCCCTTGGTGAACGGCAGGATCGCCGCGGCCGAGAAGATCGCCAGTTGGCCGTGCCGAACTCCGGCCGTCGTCACGGCACCGATGGCGGCGGCGTCCGCCGCGCGGCGCGGCAACCGGCGCAGAAGACGCGGCAGCACCTCCGGCGCGTCCGAGCCGAAATCGGCGGCGAACCAGGCATTTGGGCGCGACGCATAGAGCGTCCTGCCCCGCTCATCGATCACATAGAGAGGAATGGTGCCGAGGAAGTTGGTGTTGAGCCAGTGCCGGTCGACTTCGCCATAGACATGCTCGACGGCATCGTCCCATCGCGCATAGTCCATCGTCGAGCCGGACAGCGTCGCGCCCTCCTGGGCGAGCGCCCCGCGCACCATCCGCAGCTTTTCGTCGGCAGCATCCGCATCCATCTGCATCATCAGCGATCCGAGCAGAAAGACCGTCGCGACGATCCCCACGCCCGTCAGCACTGCGAAGCGCAGCAAGGCAGGCGGCTGGCCGGCGGCGAACGACCACAGTCGCGCAAGGGTTCGAAGCAGCCAGACGGGGAGCGGCATTGGGCGCATGGACATGCCCGATCTATGCGCCGCCGAATATCACCAAAATGTTAACCACGACGGCCGCCGCGGCTAAGCTCCGCCAAAAACAGAGGCTTACGCGCGACAGGCATCGTGAGCAGCGCGAGGGGGGGTAAGGCCGCTGCGATAATCTGGTCGGGGCGACAGGATTCGAACCTGCGACCCCTTGACCCCCAGTCAAGTGCGCTACCAGGCTGCGCCACGCCCCGACCAAGGCTGCGCGCTTTAGGCAGGTCTTTCGTGCTTGGCAAGCGCCCGGTTGCGCCTTCCATGCGGAACGTGATAGGCGCGCGGCCACTTCGGGCTGGTTCGTGCCCGCCCTCTTTCGGGATACCTTGATCGATGTTCGCTTCACCCGCTTACGCACAGGCCGCAGGCGCGGCGCCCGCCGGCGGCGGCGCCGCGATGCTCATGCAGTTCGCGCCGCTGATTTTCATCTTCGTGATCTTCTATTTCCTGATGATCCGCCCGCAGCAGCGCAAGATGAAGGAGCACCGTCAGGCGATCGACGCGGTCCAGAAGAACGACCAGATCGTCACCGCCGGCGGCATCGTCGCCAAGGTCGTCAAGGTCGATGAGCATGAGGTCGAGGCCGAGATCGCGCCCAACGTCAGGGTGAAGATCGTCAAGAGCACCATCTCCGAGGTCCGTCGCACGGCCTCGGGCAAACCCGCCAACGACTGAACCCAACATGCTCGATTTCCCGCGTTGGAAGATCTGGTCGATCGTCCTGTCGATGGCGCTCGGCGTGCTGTTGTCACTGCCGAGCTTCGTGCCCGAGGCGACGATAGAGCGCTGGGGCCTCGGCGGCCTGCCGCGCATCAATCTGGGGCTCGACCTTTCGGGCGGCAGCCACCTGATGCTCGAGGCGGACACGACCGACCTCGCCAAGCAGAACATCACCAAGATGGAGGACCAGGTCCGCACCGAAATGCGCCGCGCCGATCCTCCGATCGCGATCGGCGATATCTCGACGACAGGCGGCCGCCTTTCCTTCTTCGTGCGTGACGGAGCGCAGCTCGACGCCGCGGTCGAGCGCATCCGCACGCTGACCCAGCCTTCGGGAATGAGCGGCCAGCGCGACTGGAACGTCCAGGTGGTCGATTCCACCCGCATCGTGCTGACCCCGACCGATGCCGGGCTCGCCCAGACTACCGACAGCGCGATGCAGGTCGCCACCGAAGTCGTCCGCAAGCGCATCGACGAGATGGGCACCAAGGAGCCCACCATCATCCGCCAGGGCAGCGACCGGATCATCGTCCAGGTGCCCGGCCTGCAGGATCCGGCCGCGCTCAAGGCCCTGATCGGCAAGACCGCCAAGCTCGAGTTCAAGCTGGTCGACCTGACCGCCGATCCCGCCGAGGTGGCGAAGGGTCATGCGCCTGTCGGCAGCGAAATCCTGCCCTATCCCGAAAGCCCCAGCGGCGTCCCGTTCATCGCGGTAAAGCGTCGCGCGATGCTGACTGGCGACGAGCTGGTCGACGCCCGGCCGAGCTTCAACAGCCAGACCAACGAGCCGGTCGTGTCGATCACCTTCAACAGCGAGGGTGGCCGCAAGTTCGCGCGGGTGACGCAGGAAAACGTCAACAAGCCCTTCGCGATGATCCTCGACAACAAGGTGCTGTCGGCGCCGAACATCAACGAGCCGATCCTCGGCGGCCAGGCGCAGATATCGGGCCGCTTCACCACCGACAGTGCCAACGAACTCGCAATCTCGCTGCGTTCGGGCAAGCTGCCGGTGGCGCTGAAGGTGGTCGAGGAGCGCACCGTCGGGCCGGATCTCGGCGCCGATTCGATCCGCGCCGGCACGCTCGCCAGCGTCATCGCCGCGGTCGGCGTGGTGATCTTCATGCTGGTCAGCTATGGCCGCTTCGGCTTCTATGCCGATCTCGCGGTGGTGATAAACATCTTCATCATCCTGGGCGTCATGGCGCTGATGAACGCGACGCTGACCCTGCCGGGCATCGCCGGCTTCGTGCTGACGATCGGCACCGCCGTCGATGCCAACGTGCTGATCAACGAACGCATCCGCGAGGAACTGCGGCGCGGGCGCAATCCCACCCAGGCCGTCGAGTTCGGCTATAAGGAAGCCAGCCGCACGATCTTCGAGGCGAACGTTACCCATGCGATTGCCGGGCTGATCATGTTCGTGCTCGGCTCCGGCCAGGTGAAGGGCTTCGCGGTCGTGCTGCTGATCGGCATCGCCACCTCGGTGTTCACGGCCGTGGTCTTCACCCGCATGATGGTCGCCCTGTGGCTCCGCCGCGCGCGGCCGACGACGCTGCACATATGATCGGAACAGTCCCATGCGTCTGCTGAAGCTCGTTCCCGACAACACCAATATCGGCTTCGTCCGCGTTCGGATCGTGGCCTTCGTAATCACCGCGCTGCTGACGATCGCATCGATCGGTGCGGTGGCCTATCATGGCCTCAATCTCGGCGTGGATTTCGTCGGTGGCCTGATGATCGAGGCCAAATTCCCCGCTCCGCCGTCGCTCGATGCGGTGCGCCGCAATGTCGACAAGCTCGGCGTCGGCCAGGGTTCGCTCCAGCAGTTCGGCGATCCCAAGAGCGTCTCGATCCGCCTGCCCACACCCGCGAGCACCGACGAGGGCGCCACCAATGCCGTGGTCAACAAGGTCTCCAACTCGCTCAGGGCCCAGTTCCCGGGCGTCACCTTCCCGCGCTATGACACCGTCTCGGGTAAGGTCTCCGACGAGTTGATCCGCAACGGCCTGCTCGCCGTCGCGCTTGCGGTGATCGGGATCGCGATCTTCTCCTGGCTGCGCTACGAATGGCAGTTCGGCGTCTCCACCTTCATCGCGATCGTCCACGACGTGCTGATGACGCTGGGCTTCTTCGCGATCACCTGGATGGAGTTCGATCTCAACATCGTCGCCGCGGTGCTCACGATCATCGGCTATTCGATCAACGACAAGATGGTGATCGACGACCGCATCCGCGAGAACATGCGCAAGTACCGGCAGATGGACATGAAATCGCTGATCGATCTTTCGGTCAACGAGACGCTGCCGCGCACGGTGATGACGTCGCTCACCGTGATGCTCGCGCTCGGCGCGCTGCTGCTGTTCGGCGGGCATGTGCTGCGCGGTTTCGCGGCGGCCATGATGCTCGGCATCGTCGTCGGCACCTATTCGTCAGTCTATGTGTCCTCGTCGCTGCTGATCACGCTGGGTCTCGAACCGCAGCGCTTCGCCGCCAAGCCGGACAACGCCCGTCCGAACGCCGAACGGGTCGGCCCCAGGACCTGACGGTCATGGTGAGCTTCGATCGCGAACTCCCAGCGGCCGGCCCGACCGTCCGCGGCTTCGCGGGGAAAGCTTTTCGAGTCGAGGACCGGATCGTGCCGGGGGGCCTGTGGCTGACCCCTGACGATGCGCGCGACTGGACACCGCCGGCTCTCGAAGCGCTCACCGCCGAAGATGTCGCAGCCCTGCTCGCGATCCAGCCGCCGCCTGAGTTCCTGCTGCTCGGCACGGGCCCGTCGATGCGCCGCCCCTCGCCTGCCTTCGCAGCAGCGATCGAGGCGATGGGCTTCGGCATCGAGGCCATGGACAGCCGCGCCGCCGCCCGCGCCTGGAATGTCCTGCGCGGCGAGGACCGCTGGGTGGTTGCGGCGCTGATGCCGCTGTAGCTGCCTTTCTGCCCTTTGTTCGAGGTCAGGGGTTTGCTTCGGCCAGCCCCTTCAGATGCGCATAGAGCGCCTCGCAATTCCGTTCCCAGCTGAACCCCCGCACCGCCTCCGCCACCTCGGTCTGCGGTGCCGGGTTCGCCAGCACTCCCTCGATCCCCGCAGCGATGGCATCCGGCGTCCGCTCCACCAGCCGCCCCGCCGCCGGCCGATCGACCACGTCGCGCGCACCGCCCACGTCGGTGATCACGAGCGGCGTGCCGCAGGCGAGCGCCTCCACCCAGACATTGGCGAGCCCTTCCGAGGCCGACGGCAACGCCATCACATCCGCCGCGGCCAGCAAGCCGGGCAGTTGCGCGTGCGGAAGCGCCCCGAGCAGCCGAACCCGATCCTGCAGCCCCTTTGCGGCGATCTGCGCCGCCAGCGCGTCCTGATCCGGGCCGCGGCCGGCCAGCAGCAACGTGACGCCCGGCAAGGCGCGCATCGCCTCAATGACCAGCGCCTGTCCCTTGAGCGGGATCAGGTTGCCGATCGTGACCACCAGCGGGCCCGTTACGCCCAGTTCCGCCTTCGCCACAGCGCGGTCCTGGACATGGAACATCGAGCGGTCGATGCCGGTATGATGGATGCCGATCCTTTCGCCCGGCATTCCCATCGCGATCATGTCGCGGCGCAGCGCCGCCGACACCGCAAGGAGACCGTCCGCCGCCTGACCGGCCGCGACGATCTTGCCACGGCAACCCGCCTTATCGCCCCACAGGTGAATGTCGCTGCCGCGCGCCTTGATCGACACCGGTACGCCATAGCGCCGGCCGAGCCACACCGCCGCGGGACCATCCGGATAGAAGAATTGCGCGTCGATCACGTCGAACGCGAAATCCTCCCGCAGCGCATCGAGCACCGGGAGAAGGCCCCACCACAGGCTCCATGGATTGATCCGTCCGCCGATCAGGGGCAGCGCCGGAAAACGCGGCCGGCGCACGTCCAACCCGTCCCAGTCCTCGCGCAGCGGCAGTTCGCCAAGCGCGCGGTAGGCCGGATGGCGCCGCGCCAGGGCGGTCGGCGGCATCGCCAGCGGCGCAACGACCTTCACGTCCACGTCGGGATGCGCGGCCAGTGCGCGGGTCTGCCGCTCGACGAATCCCCCGAAGCCGGGACGGGTGCGATCCGGGAATAATGTGGATAATGTCAGCACGCGCAGCATCGGATCATCTTAGCCGCTTGGCGCCGCGGCGCACCCCCTGTTCGCGGCCATTGCGGCGGTGACGATTGGGCCCTAAAGAAACCAGCCTATGCTGCGTAAAGCCACCCGTCCGATCGCCTTGATGATCGCTGCCGCCCTTGTCACTCCACTGGCCGGCTGTGCCACCAGCAAGAACAAGGGCGATACCAAATATGTCGCCCGGGATGTCGACACGCTCTACAATGCGGCCAAGGAGCGGCTCGACCGCCGGCAATATAAGCTGGCGGCCGCCCTGTTCGACGAGGTGGAGCGGCAGCATCCCTATTCGGTCTGGGCCCGCCGCGCGCAGCTGATGAGCGCCTTTTCCTACTATCTGGCCCGTCAGTACACCGAATCGATCGGCTCGGCGCAGCGCTTCGTTGCGATCCATCCCGGCAACCGCGACGCGCCCTATGCGCTCTATCTGATCGCGATAGATTATTATGAGCAGATCCAGGATGTCACCCGCGACCAGAAGCTGACCCAGCAGGCGCTCGACGCCATGAACGAGCTGATCCGCCGCTACCCCGATTCGCGTTACGCCGCGGATGCGCGCGTGAAGACCGATCTGATCAAGGACCATCTCGCCGGCAAGGAGATGGAAATCGGCCGTTTCTATCAGCGCCGCGGCGACTGGCTCGCCTCGGTCATCCGCTTCCGCACCGTGATCGACCAGTATGACACCACCAGCCATGCGCCCGAGGCGTTGATGCGGCTGACCGAAAGCTACCTGGAACTGGGCATCCCCGTCGAGGCCGAGCGCGCTGCCGCGGTGCTGGGTACGAACTATCCCGGCAGCAAGTGGTACGGGCATGCCTATCAGCTCATCCGCAAGAAGGGCGCAGCCTGAGGCTCGGCGACAACTGCCCGTCATCCCAGCGAAAGCTGGGATCTCCCTTCTCTTCATCTCACAACTAAAGAGATTCCAGCTTTCGCTGGAATGACGTGGGTATGGAACCATCTTCAACGAAAGCCTAATCGCGTCTCGACGTTTCGTTAACCACCTCAGCCCTATACCGATTCCACCGGCAGAACCGGCATTTTCGTCTTGGGGCACTTGCAAAATAGATGACGCGCGCAGCTTCCAGTCTTTCCGGTGACGAGGTCGCCGCGCTGATGGATGAGCTCAGCGATATCTCGTTCGACCAGGCCGACGCAGCGGAAGCGTCGCCCGTCCCGCAGGCGCAGACCGTCGAGCTTTTCGCGCTCGGCCAGCGCAAGGATCGGCCGGTTGCCCAGCTTGCTCACTTGGAACGCATCAATGAGCGGATAGCACGGCGGCTGCGCGACGTGATCGAGCCGATCGCACAGACCCGCGCCAAGGTGGACGCCGTCCCGCTTGAGACGCGCCGCTTCGACGAGTGGCAGCGCAACCAGGCCGATTATATGAGCCTGAGCGTCTTTCGCGTCCGCCCCGCCAAGGGGATGATGATGATCGCGATTGACCCCGCTTTCATCACCAACATGGTCGACGCCTTCTATGGCGGTACAGGCGGCGGCCTCGCGACCAAGGGCGGGGAGTTCACCCCTTCGGAGCAACGGCTCCAGAAACGCCTCGTCACCGCCATTACCGATGTGCTGACCAGGAGCTGGGGTGAGACTTATCCGCTGCAGTTCGAATTCGCTGCCCACGAAACCAATGCCGATTTCGCGAACATGGTCCGCCCCGACGAAGCTGTCGTCGCGCAGAGCTTCACCATCAAGGCCGGCATGTCTCGTTCGACCCGTATCGAGATTCTCTACCCGCTCGCGATGCTCCAGCCGATCGAGGATGCGATCGCGTCGCGATCCCAGGCCGGCGGTGGCGGCGACGACCGCGACTGGAAGAACAAGCTGCTCGGTGCGCTCGACAATGTCGCGCTGCCGGTTCGGTCGGTGCTGGCGCGCCCGGAAATGACAGTTGCCCAGTTGCTGGCGCTGAAGCCGGGTGATGTCATCCCGATCACGCTGTCGCAGACGGTGCCACTGCTCGTCGGCAACCGCCGCTTCGCGGAAGGCACCATCGGCGAACAGGAAGGCCGCGCGGCCATGATGATAGAGAATCTCAACAAGGGTCTATTGAAATGAGCGATATGTCCGATGTTCCCGCAGTGCCGGGCGATCTGTCGAGCCGCGCCAATTACCGGCTGCTCGCGGATATCCCGCTGCGGCTGTCGGTCGAGGTCGGCAGCACCTCGCTGCGCCTGGCCGAACTGATGGATCTGAACTCGGGCAGCGTGGTCGAGCTTGACCGCCAGTCCAACGAGCTTCTCGACATCATGGTGAACGGCACGCTCGTCGCGAAGGGCGAGGTAGTGACAGTCAACGGAAAGTTCGGGATAAGGGTGGTCGACGTGGTCGCTGCCGATGCGCGGCTGTCGGGGATAGAACGCCGCCAATGATGCTTCGCCAATGATGATAGATTATTTGTTGAAACTGTTCCTGCTGGTTCCGCTCGTCGGTGGACTGGCATTCGGGTCGCTGTGGCTGTGGCGGAAAGTCCAGCCGGGCATCGCCATCGGCAACCGGCAGAGATCGCTCAAGATCGTCGACGCGATCCCGATGGGCGCCACCGGCCGACTGGCCGTGGTGGAGTTCGCCAATCGCCACATCCTGGTCTCGGTCTCGCGCGGCCGGATCGAGAAGCTCGCGGAAGCACCCGCCGACGGCGTGTTCGTGCTGCCGGATGAGGACGGCTGAGGAGCCCCTCGTCATGCGTCATGCTGAGCCGGTCCCGCGTTGAGGAGCGGCAGCACGAGATTGCAGACCAGGCCGCCGGGCGACAAGGCCACGCTGGTTGTCGTGCCGAGTTGATAGGGCAGACCGCATTCGATCAGGTTGAGCCCGAATCCCCGGCGCGTGGGCTTCTCATGGTCCGGCATCGCCACCCCGCTTTCGCGCCACTCGAGAGCCAGCGACGGGGGCTCCGTTTTGGTGTCGATCGACCACCGGACCGCCAGACGCCCCGCTGGCATGGCGAACGCGCCATGCTTCAGGGCGTTCGTGGTCAGCTCATGCACGGCCAAGGCCAGCGGCTGAACAGCGCTAGCCGGTAGCTCTGCCGATGGACCGTCAACAATGACGCGGGGATCGCTCGGTTCGATGCCGTGCGCCGCCAGCTCCGCGCGGACGAGGTCGCGGATCTCAATCGCCACCCCCCGGGAGAGAAAGCTCTGGACGCGCGACAGCGCCCCCAGCCGGCTGTTGAAGCGTTCGGAGAAGTTGTCGAGGGTGGCGCTGCCTGCCAGGGTCTGCGTCGCGAGCGAGCGAACCACACCGAGAAGGTTGCGCGTCCGGTGCTGAAGTTCGGCGATGAGCAGCTCCTGCTGGCCCTGCGCGCACTTGAGATCGTCAATGTCGGTCGACGCGCCGAACCAGGCGGTAACCGCACCATCGCTGTCGAACAGCGGCTGAATACGCACCAGAAACCAGCGGTACACGCCATCGTAACGAAGGACGCGGCATTCGTGGGATACGGACCGTGCGCTCCGGAAAGACGCTTCGAAAGTGGTCCGGACTTTCTCGGCGTCATCGGGGTGCAGTTTGCCCCACCCGTTATCCGGCAGCGTCTCCATCGGTTGCCCGAAATATTCGCACCAGCCTTGACTGGACCATGTCGCGGTCCCATCCGGCTCGGCGCGCCAGAGCAGGTCGGGCACGAGACGGGCGACCGCCTCGAAATGCGCCTGGCTCGCCCGCAGCGTCTCTTCCATATGGTTACGCTCGGTGATGTCCTGATAATAGACGGAGAGCCCGCCATCGTCGCGCGGATAGATTCGCGCCGAAACCCATCGTCCTGCTAGTTCGTTGAAATATTCCACATCCCGTTGTTGTCGATCTGCCATGGCCTGGCGGAACAAGGCAAGTTGGCGACGGAAACGGACTTCGCTTCTATTGGAGACAAAGTCGCCCAGCCGCCGCCCCACCATGGGCTCGGATCGGTTCAGCAGCGCGGTTGCGCGGGCATTGGCGTAGGTGACTCGCCACTCGGCGTCGACTGAGTAGAAGGCGTCGCCAATGCTTTCGAGGACCGCGGTCCGCTCGGCCTGTGCCGCCGCCAGCGCGGCCTCGACTTGCTTGCGCTCGGTGATGTCGCGACCGGTGGCGTAGATCAGATCCTCGTCGGCGAAACAGGCGTCGTGCCACTCGGTCCAGAGATAGCTGCCGTCCTTGCGGAGGATCCGATGTTCCTCCCGGATGCTCGTCTGGCCCGCCGCAAGCGCCGCCGCCGCCACCGCCGCCACCCTGTCGCGATCGTCCGGATGGATCAGTTCGAGAAATGGCCGCGACAGCAGCTCTGCCTCGCTCCAGCCCAAGATTTGGCAGGTCGCCGGATTGACGCGCATGAGCCTTCCGTCGGTCCAACTGGCAACTGTGAGCAGATCCGGAGACAGCGTGAAGAAGCGGTCGAGGCTGGGCATCTGAAAGTCGACTCTCTATAGGAGTGGCAACTGTCTACCAGCCGCGCGCAACGCGAGCCAGAGCCCGAAGGGCCTCAGGTGTTCCGCCGGATATCGGCCCACCCTCTGGCGGGCCTCAACGATCCCATCAGATCGCGCTGCTCCGCCCCAAAGGCCGCCAACATCGCACTGAGCCGCCGATGGCAAGGCGGCCTTCAGACCGTGCTTGCGACGATCCATGCACCCTCGACAGCAGATCCCCAACGTTTAAGTGGATGCTGAAACAAGTTCAGCATGACGTCGTGGTCTATCTACGCCCGCACTTCCAGGCCTGTGCTGTTGCGGTGAAGTGCGGCGAGCACCGTCGCCACGATCGACTCGGCATCGAGCCCCGCCTCGGCATATTGCTGCTCGGGCTTGTCCTGCTCCTGGAAGATATCGGGCAGGCGCAGCGTCCTGAGCTTCAGGCCATTGTCGATCAAGCCAAGGTCGGACGCCAGCGTCAGCACATGCGCCCCGAAACCGCCGATCGCGCCTTCCTCGACTGTCACTGCGACCTCGTGGCTTGTAAGCAGTCGCTGGATCATCATCTCGTCGAGCGGCTTGGCGAAGCGCAGATCGGCAACGCTGGTCGATAGACCGAGCGCCTCGAGCTGATCCGCGGCGCGCAGCGCCTCGCCCAGCCGGGTACCGAGCGAGAGGATCGCGACCGTATTGCCCTCGCGTACCAGCCGCCCCTTGCCGATCTCGAGCCGCTCGGGAACGGCCGGCAGTTCCACGCCTATGCCGTTGCCGCGGGGATAGCGCAGCGCGATGGGCCCGCTGTCGTGGAGGGCCGCGGTATGCACCATGTGGCAAAGCTCGGCTTCGTCGGCCGCGGCCATCACCACGAAATTGGGCAAGGTCGCCAGGTAGGTGACATCGAAGCTGCCCGCATGGGTGGAGCCATCGGCGCCGACCAGGCCCGCACGGTCGATCGCGAAGCGGACCGGCAGATTTTGAAGTGCGACGTCGTGCACGACTTGATCATAGGCGCGCTGCAGGAAGGTCGAATATATCGCGCAGAACGGCCGATAGCCCTGCGCGGCGAGGCCCGCGGC